>NZ_AKZL01000026.1:0-58093 GCF_000282755.1 Shewanella sp. POL2 | reverse complement strand
TTCAAAATTGACGAAGTTACTCACGACGACGTTTTTGGCTAACTTAAGATCTGCTTCAGCTTGCTCTTTTAATGCAGTATCAGGCATCGTGACAAGATAGAGAGTGTCTTTAAGTTGTGTACGGTCACAAATTTGTGCATCAGTTAAGCTCAACCGCTGCAGACAGCATAATGCCAGCGCAATTCCTGATTTACCCGCTTGCATTTCCGCGGCAGTAACAACGGCCCTGACTTGCTCACTTGATAATGCATTAAAAGTTTTCTGTGCAGCATTGATTTGATGAGAGTGCAGTGCGTTACTATCTAAAATTTGCTGCACTTTTTGACGCATGTTTTGAGCTTTTGAGTCCATTCTGGCTACCTTATTTTAAATTTCAAATACTATAACACGTTAATTTTAAGTAATAAATTTTAAACACCGCATGTCTAATTGAAATTGTGAAGCAAGATTTCTATCTAGTCTGGTAAGTGGCGACTACACCTGCATGATGCCACTGATGTTTAAGTTAATGTGTTTGTGTATACCTTAATGTAGTTGCAGATCTGTTGCTGAGTAATGCATATACAGCAAAGATGAAAACGCCGTAATTTATAGTGCAAATATTTATTAAAAATATGATCTTAGTGAGTAGAAAAGGTTGAGTCTTATCGTGTAGCATGTGTCACATTCAAGCTTGCGTAAGGATTACCATGCCTGTTCCTCCCCCTTGCACGACATTTATTTGTTCTAATTGCGACTGGCACAAAACAGTAGTGTTCAAAAGTGATGTTATTACGCGTGGCTACAACTGGTTTGATGTATGTCCTAAGTGTGGTGGGGCGCTTGAAAAACGTCCTGCAACGATGATTGAGACTGGTTTATCGAAATTGACCAATATCTTCGTAAGATAATCAGTACTTTTAATTTTTTGTCAGGGATTGACGCAGTCTATATTTCTGGCTTTGTGATAAGGATTGTTGCATGTCTCAAGAAGTCATCACCAAATTTTCCGATTCTGTTGTGGGTCGCAGCAATATTTTGCAGCACATAGCCTGCATGCCCACCCCTCAATTTGCTCATCTACCGAATATGCACAAGGCTCTCAAGTGCCGGCTAGTCATCATTAAAATTTTGAAAGGAATGAAATAATTCATGAGCGACAACGCAATGCATGAACAGCAATTATTGCCCTACGAGTTACGAACACCACGAATTACACTTGAGAGTGATGTTATTTTAGCTCCAGAAACGCGCCGAATGTTTGAGGAAGCAATTGGCGCTATGCGTCATCACAAAACGATTTACACGGACTGGGGATTTGAAGCTGTAGATCCTATGGGACGTAATATGGTGCTCAACTTGTATGGGCCACCAGGAACAGGGAAAACACTGGCTGCAGAAGCTCTTGCAGGTACTTTAGGACGTCAATATTTCCACATAGGAATTTCGGAACTGGAAAGTAAATATGTTGGTGAAACAGCTAAGAATATCTCTTTGGCATTCAAAGCTGCCGCGATAGAAGGCGCAGTTATTTTCTTCGACGAAGCAGATACCTTACTTGGAGCGAGATTATCATCCGTTACCCAAGGAATAGATAATGAAATAAACGCTATGCGTTCAACGTTACTTATTGAATTAGAACGATTTGATGGAATAGTGGTTTTTGCAACGAATTTTGCAAAAAATTATGATAACGCTTTTGTAAGCCGTATTCGTTATCACATCGAGTTTAAACTTCCGGATATTGAAGGCCGTAAACGCTTGTGGCACAGGATGTTAGTTCCTGGCGTACCGCTTGAAGAAGATCGCCATGACATTATTGAACGTTGTGCGCATGCATCAGATGGATTATCAGGACGAGAAATTCGAACAGTGCTACGCACTGCTTTTCCAAGGGCTCTAGTTGAATGCCATAAAGAGCCAATAGTGAAATGGCAACATTTTGAGTCGGCGATAGCTGATGTACGCTCTGCAAACAGTAACGTCGGAATTAACCGTAAAAATGTAGTAAGTAATGCAAATAATGTTGATGCAGGTAGACGTCTACTTGGACTGACGGAATAGAAGAATAAAACAAAAGGAGAGAGTAAATGAGTTGGGTCAGTAATGTGTGTAATTTTGTTAGTTCAGCGGTAAGTACAGTCTCAAATGTTGTTAGTTCAGCATATGAGACTGCCAAGAATGTCGCTGGGAAAGTTGTTGGATGGATGGCTGAGAAAGCTGAGGTATTTATTGGTGGCGTAAAAAAAGCTTGGAAAGTAGTAAAACCTTTTGTGCAGCATATTCGGACTGCTTTACTTAACGCATCAAAACTAGCCCCATATCCATGGATGCGTTCAGCCCTAGTGATGCTAGAGAAAGGGCTAGGCGCATTGACTGCATTTGAAAAATCTCCAATTGCAAAAAAAATGGATGCAGCCATCAAATGGGCCATTAAATTGGCTCAGCGGTGGCAGAAAAACCGAGAAGATCTTTTAGACAAAAACAAACAACAAGATGACATGGAGCAAGCGAATGACTTGCTTACTGAAGATGAGTTAGTTCTTGCGAAGCAACATCAGGCTGAGCTGAGATTTGCAGAAGATGAAGTGATTCCTCAAGATCAACGGCATAATCTAGAGTTAGCATCTGCAATAAATGATTTTGAAATTGCTAAAAAAGAATTAGGTATGGCAATTGAAGCAGAACCTACCGATTTTGAGCATTATTTGCGTCTTCGGGCTACCCAAAAGTTACTTAATATGTCGGATAAGAAGTTACGTTCGGCATTAACAGTGGACGATTTGAGTTCAGATGACCTGTTTCTAATTCGTATTGCTTCAGATCTTATCAAGTCAAACCCAGAACTTAGCAAAAATGCCGCTGAACGTTTAGACCGAGTTTTAACCCGACTTTACAATAAAAAATTGACACCTTTTGTTTTTGAAGAACTGATTGCTTCCTGGGCAAAACAAGCTCAATCGTTGGGAGATGAATGGGCTAAGGCAAATGCAAGCTATGCTAAAGATAAAATGCTATTAAATCGCCTTGTCTTAGCTAAAAAAATCCAAGAAGAACTATCAAATGAAGAGTCATCTCAGCTATCCATACTTGAAAATAGCGTTCCTGAACAAAAGCAAGCACTCGACAGCTTAGCGAGCCAACAACGTGATGTAGAAAGATATGTTGGTGCAGCGGAAGGTTTTTTACAATTATTGGAGAAAACTGAAGAACAGATTGAAAGTGATGACCGCAGTTATTTACTGGAAGATGGACAGTATATTGGGAAGTTACTTATCGAGTGTGCTGAACATAATATTCCCTTCAGTGCATTAGAGGAAGGTGACCAATCACTTATCACAGACTATGCAAACATTTTCCAGCAAGAAGCTAAAGACCGTATGGATGCTATTTTAGAGGTAGCGGTATGAACTTTGATGCCGTGCTAAATTTTTTAATCCCTGATCTTAGCGATCCGCTTCAAGTAACTTTCCTATTTCTTATCCTTTTCATGATGTCATTTACGATAATTAGTGCTCATGTGATTGCAAAGCCTAAGTCGTGGGAGGTCAAATGGAATCGTGGAACACCTAATAAGCCAAGAGATAACATCGAAATTGAGCATGGTAGTGTAACTGATTTGTGGAATGCAGTTGCGACTGCTCCTGAAAAGTTGGTGGAATTAATGCCTAGCTTACTACTAGTTGTAGGATTGCTCGGCACATTTCTTGGATTAGGTATGGCACTTAATCATGCATCTAATATTCTGGGTCAGCCAAATGCGCTTGATGCTACAGGTGCTGCAGACAGTATGCAGCACTTGTTAGGTCTACTGAATGGATTAGGTACAAAATTTAAAACCTCTACTTGGGGCATTACAGGTTTTATATTTCTTAAAATATGGAGCGAATTTGCGCGTTTTGACGAAAAGCGCCTCAATTGGGTCATTAGCAAAGTAAAAGTTGAACTAGAGAAACGAAAACAACAAAACTTAGATTTGAGCTCAGAAAAGCAAGCTGCTTTATTTTCTACAATAGCTATAGCCTCGCGCAATATAACCGAAGTGTTATCTGCTGAGTTTAATCAGTTGAGAGCTCAGCATAAAGTTCAACATGAACAAGGTTTACATTCGCTTGAGCAATTTTCGACTCATTTACGTGAGGATATTGAAGCGCTGAAGTTGAGTGGTCAAGTTGTAATTCAAGAAGGATTTCAGAAATTCAATGATGAATTTAGTCATTCTCATTCGCAAACTAGGAAGATCATTGAGAGCAGTCTTAAACGTGTTGAGTTAGCTGTAGAGCATGTTTGCATCGCAACGAAGGAAGTCAAAGAAAGTGTCAAACTTGTTCATGTTGAATCCCAAGCTACAAATATCGCAATGCATGACTTTACCTATAACACCCAAAAAGTGGTCGAAAATATGAGTGAGGCTGCTCAGCATATGGCTAGTGGTGCTAATCAAGTTGGGATTGCGGCTAATGAGTTAGTTGGTGCAATAGACTCATTCCAGGCTCAATTTACTGAAGTACTGGATAATGTGCGCAACGATTTAGGCAAGGCGATTAACGATATGAGCTTACAAGCATCCGAAACATTGGAGCGAGGAAGTTCTCAACTTGGATCTGCAACGAGAGATATATCTACTGCTCTTTCTGTTCTATCTTCAGATGTTAAACAAACCATGGGCGATGTGAAAGACTCCATTGAAAAAACTTTTATGATGCAAAAAGAGGTCAGTAAGGAGTTTGTTATGTCTAGCTCCATATTAAATGAAAATATTGCAATGGCTACAGAGAATAGTGAGAAGGTGAGTAATACTATTCAAGATGGGCTAAGAGCAATTTCTGATTCTAATCAGAAAATGCGTAGTATTGGTGATTCGCTTAAGAAAAATGAATTGCATTTACAAGAAGTCATTTGCAATCTGTCAAACTTACCTATAGCTTTAGCACCATTAGTGGAACTTTCAGCTCATCAAGATTTGCTTCGAACAGAGTTAGTACAGTTTAGACAGGATTTCATATCAAGCAATGAGAATCTGGATAAAAATAGTCTAAAACTTGAAAGCGCAGTAAATGGAGCGATTGAACGTTCAGATACAATTATTCAGTCTTTGTTAGCACTACCAGAATTAATTCGATTACTTAATACATCTCCCCACTCACAACAACTATTACTAGCATTGAGTCCGTTACCAGAAATTACAATTAATCAACAAGCTCTTCTCTCAGAAATTCAAAAAGTACGCGAAGTACTAGAAGCAAGTAATGGTCCACTGGAGTCTGAAGTGGCGTGAGCCAAACTGATGAAATGATATGAAAGAAAAACCTAGTGAATGGATAGCCATTTCAGACCTTATGGCTGGAGTAATGGCTGTAGTAATGCTATTGCTTGTTGTGGCAGTTTTGCAAAAAAGCATGAGTGATCTTCGTTACAAAGAGGAGTTAGCTAAAGCGTCGGAAAAGAAAGATGATCCATTACTGAAGGTGACTACATTATTAGATGAAATGTTACGAAACTCTAATGCATCAGAACTCATCGCTTTAGATAAAGCTACGAGAAGGTTAACTCTCCGTGATGGTGTTTTTGAACGGGGGAGCGCTTGCCTCAATACTGAATCCAAAGCAGCGGTAAATGCAATACAAGCTCAATTGGTCAGTTTTTTGCTCGACAATCCTAAAGCAAAAATTTTGGTAGAAGGTTACACAGATAATATTCCTGTTAGCCGACCAGTGACTGATTATCAAAGATTTTGTACTGTTTATGATGATAACTTCACTCTCTCTGCAGCAAGAGCTAGAGAAGCTAGGAGGGAGTTAATTGGTACATTAGACGCTAGTACATCTAAGCGTATAGTCGTTGCTGGATATGGTGAGTCCAAACCTTTGGAAGGTATAGAACCTTCAGATCCAAGAAATCGCAGAGTCGAAGTACAGTTATTGATTGAATAACGAGTCGAACGATTGTTTACTTAACATGTGGCAACTCGTTTATGGTTTATATATTGAACGAGTTCTCATTGCTGAGAAAAATCTTAAAGGGACAAATAGCAATGGATTTTGTACAGCTAAAAAATCAACAAAGGATATTACGTGAACAGTCACCGATCAATCTTAACTTGCGAGTTCATCGAGCGTTAAGCTGGTTGCAACGAGCTGAAATGGCGGATGATGACGATGGTCGTTTTATTTTTCTCTGGATAGCATTTAATGCTGCTTATGCCACTGAGATTGATGAACGATTTAAGTTGTCAGAACAAGAATCTTTTAAAAGTTTTTTAGAGAAGCTGTGCGAGTTAGATAAACAAAAACAGATAGATCAGTTAGTTTGGCGGGAATTTTCAGGCAGTATCCGTATCTTACTTGATACCCCGTTTGTGCTACAAAGTTTTTGGGATTTTCATAGCGGTAAAATAACTGAAGACAAATGGAAAGAGCGGCTTTTGCAAGGTAAAAAGATGGCGAGCCACGCCTTGTCGAGTGGTAATACTCCTATTTTGCTTGGTGTTATTTTTAACCGCCTCTATACGATGCGCAACCAATTAATCCATGGCGGTGCAACATGGAATAGCTCTGTTAATCGCAAGCAACTTAAAGATTCTGCTAGTTTACTCAGTAAACTTGTGCCATTGATTATAGAAATAATGATGACTCATCCTGAAACACTTTGGGGAGATGCATGCTATCCTGTGGTATAAAAGCTAGGCGTACAGTCGATGAATTGCTACATGGTCGATTCATAGTCATGCATTCTTACTCGGGAATAAACGCTTGGTTTGGATGAGTTTATGTATATAAGCATTTGTGATTTACCAAGCCAAATCGGATCTTGAAGTCAGTTCTTGGATATTGGTGATGTTGCCATCGGCTTCGGTGAATGGAAAGCCTGTGGACAATTCAATCCCTAATGCATAAGAATCGCAGCATGGGCAAATAGCATAAAAATCCTTCCCCTTTGCTAACACGCTCTGTGGAATCGATTTAATCGACGGGCTCAGCTCTAGTATCTCGAGCAATGTCTGATGGCTAATGTCTACTCGGGGAGTACTACATACTTTGCAACTATCACCCACTTTCAAATATCGTGTCATATCTATTTTCCTAATTAAGAAATTGTTGATATACCTCTGCGCTCAATCCAGCTCTGAATTCATCACCAGCCGTAAGCGTTTGGCTAATCGGTCTGCAGCGTCAGACTCCAACTCCTGATTGAAATAGCTTTTGGTTATAGCCATAAGATAGCAGGATAACTCCTCCCAGCTTGCTTGTTGAGCCAAAGTAGCCAAAGGGGTTATATAGTTGTCATATTCGTCACTGCACTCATCGAATCCGTTGACGAAGGCTGGATCCCAATGGTTCAGCAGACACTGACGGATCTCCTCGCATTTTTCTGGCTTTAATAGTACAGAGGTATAGCGATCGGCAAGCTGGTCAAATAACAGCCTCATCGCCGCAACTCCCTTTTGACCAAACTCCATGTCGCTTAAGTAATTAAAGTTGCGCTCATGCAGTTGATGTTGCGTCTCATCATTCCACCAACTGTAAGCGACCAGCTCTCCTTGCACACTGGCCGCGTTGTAATCGACACATACCACCTTAGCGCTGAGTGGCGCAGGGAGTCCTGCTAGGGTGAAGTGACCAATAACAACTGGTATCTCGATTATCGGATTGCAATGTTCATCAGCCAGTGGAATAGGGGGGATACTATTGACCATATTGGGCTGTACTTGGGCTATATCTCTATAGGTTTTGGCCTCTTCACTCCACCATTTAATCCGGACTCTGTGACGCTCAGTCCCCGTTTTATCCTGGAAGCTATAACCCTGTGGTAATGCTAATTCTGGACCCTTGAGCAAGATTTCACATAGCTGATATAGCTCGTGCCGCTCGTCGAAGGCATTGGGCCAATGCTCAACCTTCAAGCTGTTATCCTCGTTGAGATATGGCAGAATTCTTTGGATGGTCGCCTCGTGCCAGCAAGCATGAATAGCTCTGACATGACCAAAATCATAAAAGAGAGGCAGCTTCATAAACCAGTCAATCCAAGCTTTATGCAACTCACTTCCCTCGTCCACATCTTGAAGGAAAAGTTGATGCTGTTTGCGGTTGTTATCATTGTGGCGGCGAAGCGGTAAGCCTGTATCTGGGTGCTTTAGTGCCCAACCCACGGCATTAAATTCATGGTTTCCCATCAAGCAACATGCGAGTCCCTGATCGCATAGATCCTTGACCAAGGTTAAAACCCCTTGATGATCGATTCCGACCTCGGGGCCGTTATCGATCAGATCGCCGATGAAAACCAGCTGGCGAGGTTCTTGAAGCGGATCCGCAATAAAGTCGAGATGATCGAGCAGCGCACGAAGCTTTCCGTTTTGCCCATGAATATCACCGATAAAAATCAAATCTTGTTGCGTCATAACTCACCAGAGATCAAACTGTGAAAAAACTTAGCCATAAAGAATAGGGTGCATAAACTCCGGATAAGAACATTCGAATAAATGGCCCTCGTTGAGCTCAGAATTTTAGACCAAGAGAAACCCATTACACCGGAGTGCCTATGCATAAATTAGTAGAAGTATATTATTATGTCGATGATTTTTTGATGTTTTTATTCGATAATGGGAAAGTTATGTTAACCGTTGGTATACTTCAACGTACTGACCGCATGACAATGAGCGAAGTGATGGCTATCATTATACTTTCACTTTCTTAAATAGACTCGTCCTAATTCATGTTGGTACTTTTAAACTCATTTAGAGAGAGTACTTCAGCAAATAAAATATCTTAGCGTGATAATTCACTCGCTTTTAAATTTTAGACACTCGCTTTTAAATTTTAGATTTGTCGAGCATGTGGGGAAAGTCTGACCGAAGCTGTCCTAATAAGATAAGTAAGGTATCCTAGGTTGCCCCTGTGTGTTAGTTTGGTTGTGCAAGTATGAAAAACGGAAAAATGAGGTAATTTATGAAACTGGCAGAGGTAATCGAAGCGTTAGAGTTTAACGATTATCAATATACTATTCAGGGGAATGTTATCCGAAGTGGTGGTTTCACCATGATTATTGAAGATGACGTTATCAAAGTAACCAAGCCCTATCATGCCCCAATAGAATTTAATGATTTGGATAAGTTTAATTATTTCTTATCGTTATAAAGAAATTGAGAAGAGATGATGTTCATAATTCGTTGCCAGTTACAGAGTAAGATTCTTTTTTAAGCTTCACTGCTTGGCTGTTAGTGATAACCCCATTACTCAAAGAACGTCTGATCTAGGTATTGAAGCTATCAAAATAAATCACAGATGTGCGCATATTGGTCAAAAATGACGACTAGCGTAAATTGTGTCAAAATTTATATTGACTTTTGAGATTATGTATAAAAGTTATTTAATACAAATGCTTACCTTGTTATTTTGAACTGGAGTTGAGGAGTCGAATTCTCAGGGTAAGTCATTGGTCTAATTGAAGAAAATATCAAAAATCAGAAGTAATGCAAAAAGTAATGCAGTCCTGCATGTAGTGTATATTAGTTATATTTTTCAATACGTTATATCATGAAGTAGACTCCCTCTCTCCCGCCACATTCTAAGAACCCGATCACATGGTCGGGTTTTTCTTTTCTATCATAACCTATGAATTATAGTTGCTAAATCCAATGGCTCACCAACCTTTGGCACCTTAAGGTGGTACAAAAGGGTGGTACAAAACGATGGCATTTATGACTCAACCATACCACGATCTAAAGTCTGGGATCTGGAAAATCCGTAAGGAAATTTCAGTGCATTTACGTCCGTTCCTTGATGGCAAAGTAGAGCTAAAACGAAGTCTAGGGACTAAGGATGCCTATGAAGCTAAAACAACTGCGGGTGGTGTGATTGTGGAGTTTGAGTCAGCTATAGCTTTGTTACGTCAAGAAAAAGAGCAGAAAATAACACCTGTACTGTTAGTTTGAGGGAGCAAAGCCATCAGGAGGATTACCATGCACGTGGCGGTCGATCTCGATAAACAAAACGCCTGCAATTGCAGGCGTTCTTCGATGGGCTTAGTCGGTGCTCAATTGTCATTAAAACAGGCTATTTCTTAACCCATTTGCCTTGAGCATTTTGCACATAGTTGCCTTTGTCTGTAGCCGCGATGGCTTTTTCACCAGCTAATTTGGCGACATCTGCGGCTGAAATATTATTCTTTTTGGCGATGGTTTCGTAGTGAGCGCGGCGCTTGTTGTTGACTTCATCCATCACGGCTTTGGCATCGCTATTATTTTGCACTAGACCTAAATAGCCATTGAGTTGCTCACCTAAGTAACCTTGGGATTTGGCTTCCTGCAATGACATGGCAAGGGCGTTTAAACTGAATAAACTCAGTCCGAGCAACAGGAGTAATGTTGGCTTTTGTAGCAGGGTCTTGAGTGACATTGATTTCATCGTATATTCCTTAATTCTTTGTGATTAGAACAACTTATCATCTGACAGAAGCTGGTCTAGCTCCTTGTCCACTTTGATTTTTATCTCGTGTTCAATTTTCACATTGAGATTAATCACAATCGGTTTATCCGGCGGCTCAATTTTTACTGTAGGCGCACAGCCTTGCAATGTGCCCAGTAGCAGCAATGCACCTAAACTAACTTGCTGTAATTGAATGATCTTCACTGAGGGTTCCTTTTACTTCACGGATTTTTCGATTCTATCCTGCAGATCGTTACCAATCTGAAGGCTCCTGAATAATTGCAGCATGTTCTCTTCATGAGAGTAATTCAAGTGGATAGGGCGTTCAATCCCTTTGCTGCGACCTTTGACTTCCACTAATAGGTTGGCATCGCCAGTTTGATCCATATCGAAACTACTGGATAACTGGCTGTATTCTAAGTGTTCGAGTGCCGAAAATACAAAGTCGAGATAGGGTTGTGATTGGCGCATTTGATCGACCGCTGGATTGCCAGATATGGCAATTAAACCGCCAGGCGCGCGGGCCGCTAATTGGCCGCCGCTGATCGACACTTTACCATCGACTAAGTCCACGGGTAACACGCCATCGAATATGCCATCGGCATAGATGCCTATTTGGGGTTGAATTCGCAGTACTTCTTCAAGATTCATGCCCTGCAATAATAGATAGGCGTGGGATTTCTCTTGCAATTTTAAATTAAAATCAGGGAGTAAGAACAGGCCGCTCAATACTTTACCCTTGGCGGTCATCGACACGTCGGTATCACTTAAACCCGTGAGTTGTTGCAACCAATTGTCGGGAAGCTTCTCTGCATCTTTGCCTAGGACAATATCGGCCTCTACTTCGATATCGGTCAAGGGGAAGCCGGGATCAAACAAGTTAAAGTTTATCATAGTCTGCGGGCAGTTCAGTCGGCTTAAACTGCTGAAATAGCCTGACGCTTGCGGCGTTTTATAGGATTGCCCCCAAGTGAACTCGCATTGGGCCTGTAATTTACCGCCCTCGAAGAGAATGTCTTTGTAAAAACCTTCAACCTCGGTCATCGACTGGGTAATTTGCATCGCAAATTGGGTTTGTTCGGGCTGATGTGTCAGCTTAAATTGTGCCTGTAATTGGTTATGCCCGGTCATATTAAACTCAGCGGGTAACGGCTGGGTTTGATTAAGCAAAGATAGTGCCTCTGTCATGCTGGTATCGACAACCCACTGGCCAGTTAACAGCAGTGGCAAGTTTGCATTGGCGAACTGCAATTGGTGATGGCTTTGTAGTTGAACATTGCCGACTTGCCAGTGTTCATCGCCGATAAGCGTGCTATTTTTCCAATGTAAATCTTGCACTAGGGCTAAGTTATCCAGCTTAAGCACAGTTTGTTTACGTGTACGTCCCTTTGTCGAGAGCTGCTTTTCAATTGATAACTGTTTGGTTTGCCAGTGGAGTGTATTTTTGATTTGGCTCGATTGAATCGCTGTTAAAAAAGGGTCTTGGCTCGAGAAATTCACTGCCACGCCCTGTGATACTCCAAGGGAAACATCCTGCACTGTTATATCGCTGCGGCTACTCAGACTGGTTTTCGTGTTGTTATTTAAGGCCTGCGTTTGGTGTTGTGCATGGGTATTGTCTATTACAAGCGTTTCTACCGCTTGGCTAAAACGCAGTTGTGCCAGTTTAAGTGACATTGGAGGTAAGTTAAGCGCAAATTGACTCCCCGCCGCGGTAGTCGCATCCTGTGCTGAAAATGATGTTGAGCTAAATGTGAGTGGAGCCTTGGCGTTTAGTTCAATATTGCCTAAGCCCAACTGGGTTTGTTTATTTTGAGGATCAGATGCTCGTGTTGCCTTATCTAGCTGAATATCCCTAAGTGTTAATTGCAGTGTATCCGTTGACTCAGTAGAGAAGGGCGCTGTCTTAAGTTGCCAATCGATCCCTTGGGCTGACTGATTAAGGCTAATAACTCCAGCAGTTTGCAAAGCGCCAGAGCCCCAATTTAACGCTTGAGGTGCATCTTGCCAGCGCTTGTGTAAGTCAAGGTCACGTAAGTTGAGCGGAGTATTTTGTTGAAGCGCGATGTGCCACTGCGTTTGCAACATCCAAGCATCCGACTCTTTGGTTAAGTTATTGTTATTTAAACTAGTGTTGGAGAGGCGAATGTGCGTCTCGAGTTTACTGCCTAAGGTGGATAATTCCACCGCGGGTAAAGTTAACGGCTCATCTGATTTTGCCAAGGCATAATGCAGCGGCTCAGTCATCAAGAATCCCAGTCCAATAGGGGATTGGGTGCTTTTAAGCCCTGAGAGTAAAGTGTTAAGCGCTTGATAGTCAGTATCATTTAACTGCAAAGAGTGATTTAGGGCATCTAATAACAGCGCTTGTTGGGCGGCATTGGGCGTTAACGCAAGGCTAAAAGGCTCGAGTGTTAGATTCAGTGCAGCTAATGAACCACTGAGATTAAACGCCAGAGTTGGTTGTGGTGCTAAGGTGAAGTCTGCAAAATGCGCCAAAGTGACACTCGGCTGGATAAACTGATGCTCACTCTTTATATCGCCCGTCGTGAGCTTGAAAGTACTTTGCGAGACTAACTGACCACTCAGTGTCATGCCAAGCGCTTGCCATTGTTGATCCCATTGTATCAATTGGCTAAGAATACTGGTTGGCGTTTGGCGCAGGCTAATTTGATGCAGGCTCTCCAGCAGCGGCGCTATGTTCAGTTCACTTTTTAACGTCCATTCATCGCTGCCGAGTGTTGCAGCTAAGCTGATAAGCGGCTCGTCTTCATGGCTAAAGGCGGTGGTTAATTGTCCATAATGATTAAGGCTAAGTTTTTCCATCACCAGTTGATAGGCGCTGTGATTGGCTTGTGCCTTTAGCTTCAGTGTGGTTTTACCTATCTCAATTAAGGGTAATGAGTTGATGTTTAGCGCTATTGCGGGCGTTTGTTCATCGGCAATATTGGGGCTTCGCTCAAAGAGTGATTGACCGAGCTCCACTTCAATCTCACCTGTACTAATGCGTTTGATTTTTTGGCTCAAGACATCAAGCTGGGCCAACTGGAGTAGTTCTGCAATACTTTGGGGCCAGCTTAATGCCAGTTGAACATCCAGATTTTTTACCACTAAGTGCGAGTCATGCACGCGCAGGTTAGCTGAACTGACTTGCCAATGTGCTAAGCCCATTTTTCCTAAGCGAATATCGGTTAGCTCACTGTCCATGCCGCTTAAGGCATAATTGGCGGCACGCAGAATAAGGGTTTCGGTCTCACTATTGACAATCCATACAGTAAGCGCAATACCCACTAACATACCTGCCACTGTGGTGGCGATAAGGCTTTGCTTGACGCGCTTTTTGATTGTTGTTTTGCGCTTAGACGCGCCAGTTTCTACCGCTTGGGAATGTGACGTAGCAGCCGAGCTCGCCTGCGGTGCGCGTTCGGCGCTAGCCTTTTTCAGTGGTATTGGCGTCTTAACCATGTGAGTCGAATATCATCCTTATCATCAATGAGCTGTCGTTCACTCTAGTGCTGGCGATTGAATACCAGCGATAAAGGGGCGTGGGATGAACGCCAGTTTAACACTCCACTACGTGGCTGACTAATTTTGCGATGGGTCTTGCTATGGGCAAATGAGGTTGAGTGCCTACTCAATCATCTTGATTTTACAGGCACTTATTCTGTAGTGACCTAAACCGATGTTAACCGAATAATTGGGCGCCAATGACGGCAAGGCCTGACACGAGTGCAAGCACTAAGCCTAATGTTCCCCCTGCGACGCGGTAGCCTTGGGGAAGATTGGCGTTATCCCGTTGTTTTCTTTGTACCCATACCATGGAAACAGGTAAAAAAATCGCGAGGATCACTAGGGCAATTGCCGCATAACCTAGGGCGGTAATAAATCCCTGTGGGTAAAAAAGGGCAAAGCCTAATGGCGGCACAAAAGTGATCGCCGCGGTAATACTGCGACCCGTCGCATTATCTTCTTGCCTTAAGTTGGCGGCTATAAAGTCAAATAGACCTAGGCTCACCCCTAAAAAGGAGGTTGCCAGCGCCAGATCTGCAAACACACTGATCGCTGAGCTTAAGGATTGACTGTGAAGTACACTGGCTAACTGATTGATAAAGCCTGAAAGACTCTGATTTGTCATCAGTTGGCTTTGGCTGAGCACACCTTGGCTGCCCAGTTGCCACAGCAGGTAAATCAGTAGCGGTAACGCTGAGCCGAGCAACATGATTTTACGCAGGCTTTTTACCTCAACGCCTAAGTAGCGCACCACGGACGGAATCGAGCCATGAAAACCAAACGAGGTAAAAATCACTGGGATGGCCGACACGATAAGCCCTTGTTCCAGTGGCAACTCGAGTAAATGTGTGCCTTCGACCTGCGGCAGTAATAGGGCCAGCATTAGGATTAACGCAATGATTTTCAAACTAAAGAGCACGCGATTAATCAAGTCGACATAATGGGTGCCTAAGCCGACAATGGTGCCGACTAACAGGGTAAAGAAGATGGCGCCGGCCTGTGGCGGCAGATCTAACCCTAACCAAGCATTGAGCTTTTGATTGACTTGCTCGCCGCCACCCGCGATATAGGCGGCGCACAGGGCGTAGAGTAAAAACATTAACGCGATACTGGCAACCACTTGGCCCTTAGCGCCCAAAAGCGTGCGGGCTAATTGGTTGAGGCTGGCATCACTCGGGGCAAATTGATGGATTTCGACCATGAGTAGGGCGGTGTAGGCCATCAATGCCCAGAGGATTAGCATAATCATGCTCGACATGCCAAAGCCTAAGCCTGCTGAGGCGATGGGGAGTGCGAGCATGCCCGCGCCAATGGTGGTGCCTGCGATCAGCAGCAAACTGCCGAAAAATTTATTTTGTGTCATAACTTACGCTCAAACGTCTTAATGAATGGCTCGAATATCTCAGCTAAAAGAGATAAAGGCTTAAGCAGCATGGCGGCGCGATACGGCGGCTGAGAGCTGTACTTGTACCAGTACAAAGCGTTGGGTTCGTGGCGCAATCTGCGGATCGTTGGGGATATGGCCACAATGGAAGGTCTGGCGAGTGTGCCTATCTATGCCATTGCGGCTACAGATAGGGATAATAAGCTGTTGTTGTAATACACATAAAACGCGCCTTTGATTGGGGTTAATTCGACACTTAAATTACATCTAATGACTTCATCACATCTAATTGCTTGGTCACATCACATAACGAAGGCAATTCGGCCTGTTTTTAAAATTTGTCTTAAATGTTAATAAGTTGAGTCAACGCCTCGATGCCAATATCGAGTACGCTGGCTACGATAGGCAGTTAAGGTGTACTTGTCAACCATTACAACAGTATTTTGCTGATTTTTTGTCAATTACGATGTGATGGCTGATGAGAAGGTATACGGTTTTAGGATTCACTATTTGGGGGGGAGGGTTGTAAGGCGCATGATAGAGGGTGGGATGTGGTGTTGGCTAACACTGCGTAAATAGAAGGTTGCTGCCGCAGACCAAAAAGGCTTGCGGCAGATACTGGTGCAGTAGTGCTTAGGGCGTGTTGACGTTTCAGGGTTATTTTTGCAGTGCTTTTTGATGGCGAGCGAGTAGATTAGCCGTGATATCACTTAAGCTCAGTTGTTGATCTTCAAGTAGCACTAATAAGTGGTACATGAGATCTGATGCCTCATTAATCAGCTCTTCTTTATCGTGAGTAGCTGCGGCCAGCGCGGTTTCTAGTCCTTCTTCACCGACTTTTTGGGCGATGCGTTTGGTGCCACGGGCAAATAAGGAGGCGGTGTAGCTCGATTCTGGACTTTGCCCTTTACGTGAGGCGATAAGCTCGGCTAGATTGTTTAAAAACGGGTGAGCTTGACCATCGAGCCAGCAGCTTTCGGTGCCTTTATGGCAGGTTGGGCCATTGGGTAATACCTGCACCAGCAGGCTATCGTTATCGCAGTCTTTATCGATGGCGACCAGTTTTAGGGTATGGCCCGAGGTTTCGCCCTTGGTCCATAAACGTTGCTTAGATCGGCTAAAAAACGTCACATCACCGGTTGCCAGAGTCTGTTCCAGCGCGGCTTTATCCATATACCCGAGCATTAATACCTTGCCTGATAAGTGGTTTTGGATAACCGCAGGGATAAGTCCATCCTGTTTGTCCCAATCCAGCTTGCTAAAATCCGACTTAGTGTTTGTTTGCGTTGACATAGTATTCACTCTTAATCTATTTGTAGAACCTAGAACCTAGAACCTAGAACCTAGAACCTAGAACCTAGAACCTAGAACCTAGAACCTAGAACCTAGAACCTAGAACCTAGAACCTAGAACCTAGAACCTAGAACCTAGAACCTAGAACCGCTCTAGCGTCTAATCGCGATGCCTTCGGCCGCTAAATACTGTTTTAACTCGCCGATATTGATAATGGCTTTATGGAACACGCTGGCCGCCAGCGCAGCATCGACCTTTGCTTCGATAAACACATCGCGAAAATGCGCCATCGTACCCGCGCCGCCCGAGGCGATTAAAGGCACATCGCACAACTGGCGTACTAGGCTTAACTGCTTGATATCATAGCCACCGCGTACGCCATCTTGGTTCATCACGTTGAGCACGATTTCGCCGCAGCCGCGTTTTTGTACTTCCTCAACCCAGTCTTGGGTGTACCAAGCGGTTTCTTTGGTGGCTGCTTCATCGCCGGTGAATTGCTTCACTTTATAACTGTCGCTTGCCGCATCATAAAACGAGTCTATGCCGATCACTATGCATTGGCGGCCAAACTCATCCTGCAGGCGTGAGATTAAACTCGGGTCGCTAAGGGCAGGAGAGTTGACCGAAATTTTATCCGCACCAAAGGCTAACAACTCACGGGCCTGACTGATGGTTTTAATGCCGCCAGCGACACAGAAGGGGATATCGATTTGCTCAGCCACTCGGCTCACCCAAGACTTATCGACTACTCGGTCGTGAGCACTTGCGGTGATATCGTAAAACACCAGCTCATCGGCACCTTCTGCGGCATAACGCGCAGCGAGAGGGACTATGTCGCCAACAATTTCATGGTTGCGAAACTGTATGCCCTTGACCACGCAGCCATCTTTCACATCTAAACAGGGTACTATTCGTTTGGCCAGCATTGGATTGCCTCCGCCACATTAAACTGATTGATAAGTAAGGCTTTGCCGATAATGATCCCTGCGGCGCCACTGTCTCTGACGGCAGCAACATCCTCAAGGGTGGCAATGCCGCCCGAGGCTTGCCAAACGATGTCGGGATAGTGGCTGGATAGCTCACGATAGAGTTCGGTATTGGCGCCTGTGAGGGTGCCATCGCGGCTGATGTCAGTTACTAGCGCATGTTTAAGCCCAACTTGGCTAAAGTCTTCGACGATAGACTCTAAACTCTTACCGCCACCGCTTTGCCAGCCAGAAACCGCGACGATTTTCTCGCCGCTCTGATTGATATTCACATCCAGTGCGAGGCATATTGACTCGCTGCCGAATGTGTTAAACCAGCCCTTGACTAACCCGGGTTCTTTGACGGCGAGCGAGCCTATCACCACGCGTTTAACCCCAAGGGATAATAACTCGGCGACTTGCTCTTCAGTGCGGATCCCGCCGCCCACCTGAATATTGGCGTTAAGTCCCGCTGTCAGCTTGGCAATCAAAGCTGTTTGGCGTTTAGCAGGATCTTTGGCGCCAGTTAAATCCACGATATGCAGCCAGTTTGCCCCTTGGTCTTGATAGGATTGCAACTGGGCCAGTGGGCTTAAATCGAAGGTGGTCTGCTGCCCATAATCCCCTTGGTAGAGCCTAACTACTTTGCCATCAATTAAATCAATTGCTGGAATGATCATCTGTTGTCCTTAATTCCTTGTGTGCATTTGCTGCCGCGCTTTATTGCTGAATGTTGTGGCTGAAAAATAGTGGTGGCTCAGCCAAACTTAGCGCCCCAAAACTTAGCTCAGTCAAAAGCTAATAAGCGATTGCATTTATTGCATTTTTAAAAAGTTACCTAGGATTTGTGCGCCCACGGCGGCGCTCTTCTCGGGGTGAAATTGCACGCCCATAAAGTTGTCTTTACCGATGGCGGCGCTAAAGTCCTCACCATAACGGCATTGTGCCAAGGTGTAGTCGCTTAATGGTGCGCGGTAACTGTGCACAAAATACACGTAACTACCGGCTGGAACACCGGCAAACAGCGGGTGAACCTGAGACGGATTACTAAAGGTCAGTTGGTTCCAACCCATGTGCGGCAGAGGTAAACCTTCGGCCTTAAGCGTTTGACGGTCTAGCTCGTCAATCTCGGTTGGAATAATGCCTAAGCATTGGCAATCCTGCGCTTGGCCGCCGCGTTCTTTAGAGAGGAGGGTAAGCATTTGCATCCCTAAACAGACGCCCAGCACGGGTTGAGTTAACCCTTGAATTAATTCGACTAAGGCTTTTTCCGTTAATGAAGCCATCGCAGCGCCAGCGCTGCCGACACCTGGCAGTACCACCCGTTTGGCGGCTTTAATGCTGGCTTTGTCATCGGTGACTAACACCTTAGCGCCGAGACGCTCAAAGGCGAAACGGACCGAACTTAAGTTGGCGCAACCTGTGTCTATGATGACAACATCAAATTCATCTATGTTTGCTGACATTGGGTTTTCCTATTGATGGGTCAGTGGGGAAGCGGTTTGTCACCACATTCCCGAAACTGCCCCTCGTTAAAATCATCAGGCTTTATGTTATTTGCTTATGCGCCTAGATGAGGTCACTAAGCCGATAACAAATCTTGTAGCACGGTGTTAGAGCACGCCTTTACTCGATGGCAACACATCACCTTCGACTTTGACGGCCTGACGTAGCGCGCGGCCCAGCACTTTAAATAGTGCTTCGACCTTGTGGTGATCGTTGTCTCCCTCGGCGGCTACATGCAGGGTGCAGCGTAGGCCATCGGCAAAAGATCGGAAAAAGTGCGGTACCATTTCGGTTGCCATTTCACCGACTTTTTCACGTTCAAATTGGGCGGCGAATTTAATAAAAGGCCTGCCGGAAAGATCCAGTAAGCATTCGCCCTTGGCCTCATCCATCGGTAAACTAAAGCCAAAACGGGCAATACCGCGTTTATCGCCAAGCGCTTGGCGCAGTGCATCCCCAATAGCCAATGCGGTGTCTTCAACGCTGTGGTGATCGTCTATCTCGAGATCGCCATCGACATTCACCTCCATTTTGAAATTCCCGTGGGTGGCGATTTGATCCAACATATGGTCGAAGAAACCAATGCCAGTGTTAATGGCGCCTTTGCTGGGATTGTCGAGATCGACAGTCACGCGAATATCGGTTTCCTTGGTGGTGCGTACCACAGTCGCGGTGCGGCCCTTATTGAGTAAGGCATCGGCAATCGCGTCCCAGCCTAGGCTGCCACGCTGATATTGAAAGCTTTTAATCCCCATGGCATTACCCAGTTCCACATCTGTGTGTCTGTCACCAATCACGGCGGACTGGGTAAAATCGATGGTGCCTTGGGTCAAAAAGTCTTTCACCAGTCCCAGTTTGGGTTTGCGGCAGCTGCAATTTTCATCGTTAAAGTGCGGGCAGATGAGCACATCTTCAAACTTAACCCCTTGGCTAGACAGGATTTGCATCATCATATTGTGCGGCGCATCGAAATCTTCCTGCGGGAAGGAAGGGGTACCGAGTCCATCCTGATTGCTGACCATTACCAACTTAAAACCGGCTTTTTGCAGGCGCAATAAGGCGGGGATCACTTGGGGCTCGAATACCAGTTTGGCGAGGCTATCGACCTGTTTGTCGGTGATGGGCTCTTCAATCAAGGTGCCATCGCGGTCGATAAAAAGTATTTTCTGGGCGACATTTGGGGTAAATACTGGGTTCATGCTGCTACCTTTCAATTCAGTTTGTTATCTTTATAAAATCAGTCTATTAGGCCAATGCTGCGTTAATACTTGCGCTAAATGCTCACAGCTTTTGCGATTCAAAGAGCGACACTAAGCGGTCGGTGTCAGACTGAGAGCTAAAGCTAAAACGAATGGCTTTAGCTAGCCTTGGGTCCTTATAGGCCCGCGCGACAATGCCATTGTCGATAAGCAGTTGTGCCACTGTTGCTACGTCGTCAAACTCGGCTAAGACATAGTTGCCATTGGGTTTTAGCACGGCGCCGCCCCATTGCTCGCAGTACAAATTCAGCGCCGCCGCGAGTCGCTCTCCCTGAGTATTGAGCGCTTTGACTTGGGTTTTCATCCGCGCAATCCCAGCCGCTGACAGCGCTTGCACGGCCACTTCACTCACGGGAAGTGGCACGGGATAGGGCGCAATCACTCGCATGATGATTTCGATAATTTCTTCATTGGCCAGTAAAAAGCCGCAGCGCGCGCCTGCTAAGGCAAAGGCTTTTGAGAGGGTGCGCAGTACAACGAGATTTGGGTAAGTCTCAAGTAAATCCGCCACGCTATATTCTGGGCAAAACTCGATATAAGCCTCATCGACGACAACAATGGCATCGGGCAGGGCTTGGATGGCTTGCTCTATGCGCGCCTTGTCAATCACAGTGCCGGTTGGGTTATTAGGATTGCAGATAAACACTAACTTAGCGCCGCGCGTGGCCGTTGCAAAGTCGGATGGGAGACCGTATTCAGCCGTTAAGCTTAACGCCTTAACGCCTACATTAAAGGTTTGCGCGCTAATGGCGTACATGCCATAAGTGGGCCCAAAGGTCGCAATGGAATCTATGCCTGGGACACAAAAGGCACGAATAAGTAGCTCGATGGCCTCATCGGCGCCGCGACTGGCGACAATTTTGCTCTCCGCTACACCGCTGTATTGGCTGTAGGCATTGATTAACGCGGGCGGTTGGCACTCAGGATAACGATTTAACTTAGTTAAATCGAGCTCGCCGACGGCCACATTATTAAAGGGCGATTCGTTAGCGTTGATCCAAATATCCCCACGACCACCCAGCCTGCGAGCACTTTGGTAAGGCGTTAACTCGAGCAGTTCGGGCCGTGCAAGACGTGCGGCAAGGGTTGTTGGCTCGATGCTTGTGTTATCGAGAGTATTGTTATCGAGAGTATTGTTATCGAGAGTATTGCTGGCGCTATTGGCGCTCGGAACCTTTGTTACTGGCACATTGCTCGTTGGTGCTTGGCTAATTGGCACTTGGCTCATCCTATATCATCCTAAGTCTTGCTACGGCTTTCATTAACGCTGAAGCGTACTGTTATTTCGTCTTGCTACTATCAGTCCTTAAGACTGGCTAAGCGTATCGCGACCGCATTTTTATGGGCATCGAGTAACTCATTACTGGCAAGGGTCATTACCGCTTGCCCGAGTCCGAGTAGGCCCTTGGCACTGAGTTCTTGCACCGTAAAGCGGCGGCTAAAGTCGGCCAAGGAGAGGCTCGATACCGCGCGGCTGTAACCGTAAGTCGGCAATACATGGTTAGTGCCACTGGCATAATCTCCAACCGATTCAGGTGTATAGGCGCCTAAAAACACTGAGCCTGCGGCACGAATATGCTTGAGTACGTCCCGTGGGAAGCGGGTTTGAATAATTAAGTGTTCAGGCCCGTAACTATTCGATACCTGTGCTGCTTCCTGCATATCTTTGACTAAAATGGTGCGGCTACTGTTTAGGGCGGTTGCGGCAATCTCTTGGCGTGGTAGAGCGGCCAGTTGTGACTCGAGTGCTTGATTGATAGCTTGTGCTAATGGCTCAGAATCCGTGACTAAAATGACCTGTGAATCTGGGCCGTGCTCTGCTTGCGAGAGTAAATCTGCGGCAATAAACTGCGCATTGGCATCGCTATCGGCAATCACTAATACCTCAGAAGGGCCTGCGGGCATATCAATAGACACAGTGCAGCGACCGTCCTGCGAGACTAAGCGCTTGGCTTCGGTGACATAACGATTGCCTGGGCCAAAAATCTTATCGACGCTGGGAATCGTTTCAGTGCCAAAGGCCAGTGCGGCAATGGCCTGCGCGCCGCCCACTTGATAGATTTCGGTGATCCCACAGGCGTTTGCCGCATACACAATTGCATCGTTAATCGGCGGCGGACTCACCAATACGCGTTTTTCGCAGCCAGCAATTTTGGCAGGCAGGGCCAACATCAGTACGGTTGAGATTAATGGGGCGCTGCCACCGGGAATATATAAACCGACTTTTTCAATCGGTTCGCTACGAAGCTCGCAGCGAACCCCTGCTTGGGTTTCAATGTCGATGGGGCGAAATTGCTGCGCGCTGTGGAACACATCAATATTGGCCATCGCTTGGGCAATGGCGGCTTTAAGTTCGGTCGAGACTCGTGCGCTGGCGGCGCTAATCTCGCTTTCACTTAAACGCAGACTGTCGATATTGGCACTATTAAAGCCATCAAACTTTTGATTAAACTCTTTTAGCGCCGCATCGCCACGGCTAGCTACGGCATCAACAATGGCCCGAACACTTTGTTCTAAGCCGCTGTCACCAATTAAAGGTGAGCGTTGGAGCGCGGCTTTTTGTTCATCGACGGATAACGCTGCCCAAGTCAAAATATCCATAGATCACCCCATCATTTTTTCAATTGGCATGACGAGGATTGAGCTGGCACCGAGCGCGGTGAGTTCTTCCATGGTGTCCCAGAATAAATCTTCGGTACTGACGGCGTGAATGGCCACTCGATTAGTATCGTCGTTTAATGGCAATACAGTAGGATTTTCGGCACCGGGCAGCAGGGCGACAATTTGATCTAAAGTTTCAGTGGGCGCGTGCAGCAAAATATATTTACTTTCACGGGCGCGGATCACGCCGTTTACGCGGGATAAAATGCGATCGATTAAGGCTTGTTTGCTCGGCGTTTGGGTTTGGGTTGATTGAATAATGCAGGCCATGGAGCGGTATATGACTTCAGTCTCGTATAAACCATTGGCTTCAAGGGTTGCGCCAGTGGAGACTAAGTCACAAATGCCATCGGCAAGCCCTGCACGCGGCGCAACTTCAACCGAGCCTTTTAACATACAGTCGCGATAATTTATGCCTTTTTGTTGCATAAAACGGCGCAATAGATTGGGGTAGGAGGTGGCAATTCTCAAGCCTTCTAGGGATGAGGCATTGGCATAGCTAAATTCGGTTGGTACGGCTAACGAGAGACGGCAGGCGCCAAAATCTAATTGGCGTAATTTTACATATTCAGCTGGCTTATTTAGGGTTTGACGCTCAATTTGCTCTTCTTCGAGCACGTTCTCACCAATAATGCCTAAATCGACCACGCCATCCATAACCAGTCCTGGAATATCATCGTCACGTACTCTGAGTAAATCGATAGGCATGTTATCTGCGTGTGCGATAAGACGTTGTTCGTTAATGGAAAACTTAACACCGCAGCTCTTGAGTAATTGCTGAGAGTCGGTCGATAGGCGACCCGATTTTTGAATGGCAATACGTAAACGGTTTGATTCAGTCATAATTTTATCTCGCTCAAAGTTAACAAATTCAAAATGATATTCTTTCGTTTCACGCTTTAACTGGTTTATCGGCACCGCCAGTAAATGTGGCGGTTAACATATTGAAATTAATTACTAATTATCTATTAAATCGTTAGTTAAAAAGCCCAAAAGCAAAAACCCCCGGAATTCCTTCCAGGGGTTTATGATCATCTTTGAATCAGTCCGCCAGAAGGATATAGTCCTTCGGCAGTGAGCGTCCGAAGGCTACCGCATATGGTGGTGATGGTGGTGGATAGCGTTCAGTCGTTGGCTCATATGACTCTCTATACTCTGTGATTCTGTTGAATTTGGTGTTGGTGGATACTTATCCATCGAACGTTTTTTTAAGCTAACCGCTTTCTGTGCCGTTTGCAACAGCTAATTTTAACTAAATAAGAATATTTATGCGTTTTGTGAAAATGTTTCATCTTGGTGGTCGCAGGACGATAATCTGCTTATCGCAAGGAGGGGCGAATTAGGGGATAGGCACAAAGCCGATGCTGCGTTTAGACAAATTCGGCTGGCGGTAAGTATGGTAAATCTTGTCTAACAGCGTTCAATCTAGACTGGCGGTTGTTGCTAAGTGTCAGTCACAGCGATAATGCAGGATTAGCGCGTGACATGCCTTTTACCGTGTTAAATATTTTCCAAACAGGCGATCAACTGTTTGTTGGCAATATTTGTCTTCACCACGCCAATATTCGGCAAATACCCAGTCATTTTTGCCTTGGCGTTGTCTATCGACAGTATTGGGTTTTAATATTCCCAGACTGGCTAATATTTCGATTAATATTTGTCGCTCAGCTTTACTCGACTTAATCACATTCGCTAATCTTTTCTCTAGTGTACTGGGATAATCGCTCGGGTCTGACGTTTCGATAATCGTTAAGATCTCCCTAAAACAGGCCATATCTTCTGACGTCGGCTCTGGAATATCGGCATTAATAAATTGGCTTAAATCAAAATAGGTATACAAAATATCCCCATGGCGCACGCCGCCCCATTTTATACGCTCGAAATTGAATACGTTAATATCCACCTCGATATAGGATTCGCTTCCTCGGATGCCATATTGACTGTCTCGGCAAATGCCGCAGGTATAGGAGTGTGCAGTTGGTTTGCCATCCTTATAAGAAGAGCCTGAAATAACAGGTGTGTATTGATGAAATGGGATTTTTTGGGCGATCGCATAGGATGCAAGGGATGAGCGCCAATCCAATCGCCTAGAGGTTAAACTGCTTAAAAATCCTTTTGTTACTTGTGCTTGCGAAATGCCTTTTACTAGCGCTGTGGTGGCAAGGATACATTCATCATGGGAGATAGTTAAAGGATCAAACATTAATCCTTTCGATTTGGCATAGATAAAGTCGGGATCGGAGAGACTTCTGTTTTTTACGTCAATCCAACCATTCTTCCAATAGGTGGAGAATAAAATCCTTTTTGCTTTTTTATCCATAGCTGATTCTATTTTATCCTTTAACAATTGTTTTAATTTATCTTATAAAAGCGCAATTAAAGCGGTTAGCTCTCTAAATTCATATAAGCATCGTTTTGATAGTAATAACTGACAGCATGAATTATGTCATGCAAGGTAGCATGTGGCAGCTGTTGCACCAAATTAGCCTTGATGCTTTGCAAATCCGCAATGCTTAAAAAGTATTGATAAGCTTGAGTTTGCGGGTAGAGAGGCTCATCCTGTTGGTCGCGTTCTTCTTCAAGCTCATCGTCAATGATTAACACCGACATTGTGGGACTTAATGGTTGTTCTAGGGCTTTGTACACATCCAAGTGCCACGAAAAAGAACCGAGTTGGGATAATAGGGTTTCCAAGGTTAATGTTAATCGCATGAAATATCCTTTTGAGCGAGCTTCATTTACATCATTATGGCGAGTGAATTTTGGTTAAGGATTCAATAGACCTAGCATGAATTCGGTTAACGCAAATGATGAGAAAATAAACAGTAAATTAATCAAAGCCCGCATAATCCAAGGTAATGTACCGTAGGAAAGGCGATATTTATTTGAGGCAATCACTATAACTCCCATGATGCCAAACCAAGGTGTAAAAAAGAATATGGTTTGCCATTTAACCAGAGCAACGGCGAGATCGTGTAGCGCACCGCTGACCAAAAAGGTGACAAGTACGGCGAGCCACATCGGCAGAAACTGACTGCTAGGACGCATGACATTACGTGATAAATAATAACCCCAAATCGGATTCCAATAATGCCAAAAAATGGGGAATGACTTAGCACCCAGGGCGCGTGATAGCATATTCCTCATCGAGTGACTGGCACCCAGTGGAACACCATTTCGCTTTTTCACATATTGTGACAAGGATAAGGTCGTTGGCATGGTTAATCTCCGCCTAATGCTTACCACTGAGTGCGTAGCTTTTTACAAGTCTCGTAATATCAGACCTCATGTTCAGATAATTGTTATAGCTTTATTCTTTAATTCCATGCTTTGCGAGAAAAGGTCTAATACGCTCAATTAATTTAGATTGTTTTGCTTGTGCTTCTTGCATGGCGATTTGTGCTCCAGTTTGCATCAATTGTGGCGTTTTTTCTAAGAGTTTTTTACCTGTAGAAGTTTGATAAAATTGGGTTATTTTAATGATTTCTTCATTTGTGAAAGCTTCAGAGTACTGTTTTTTTAATTCGTTTATCACTCTGGGACGATCAACATCTTCATTAAACCATGCTCTATAAATACCCTTAAGTTCTTCTTTAGCCTTATTATCTAATTTATAGTTGATGGCTATTTGGTCTACTATTGGTAACATAGCTTCAAATCCACCAGCCATTTGTTTATCGATTGACATCACTCTAAACATTTCATCTATTGGTGCTTCTTGCGCTACTACGGGAGTAGATAAAATAAATAACATTAACGGTAATAATTGGAACTTTTTCATTTTATATCCTTAATCATCTCAACGTTTATAACGTAAACCTAATTGAGTTATATATCCATAATTGAAGCTTCGTGCAAAATTAAGTCATTAGCACAATCATTAACGCAACTTAGCAGCTTATCTCTTAGCAAGCAATCGGGGAAAAGTTGAGTTAAGCCTTTGGTTGTTAAATCATTTAAACTACGCTACTCCATGTTTTAGCTCAAGAAGCTCGGCGCTAGATTAAAACTATTGGTATTATCAGGCGGGCTTAATTACACTGCGGCAACAGCGTTATGCTCCTTAGCGAAGGCTAACGCCTTAACCCACAACTCGCTTTTTTGAATCGTTTTTATAGGAACTCGCTCGCCATTGACTCACTCTCGACGCTCAGCTCCGCGGCAAGCTAAACATCAGCAATCAAATCAGCAGTCGCTTGATGCTCCTCGTTCGATGAGCAGATTGACGAATGAGGTGCTGCGTGCTTTTGCCAACGATGGCGTGCTCGCTACGCATATTCAAGGGTTCAGTGCGCGTCAGAGTCAGGTTGAGATGGCGCAAATCATCAGTGAAGCGATTGCGAGTAAGGGCAATGCACTGATCGAAGCGGGTACAGGGGTCGGTAAAACCTTCGCCTATTTAATTCCCGCTATGTTAAGTGGTAAGCAAGTGATTGTCAGTACTGGCAGTAAAAACTTGCAGGAACAATTGTTTTTAAAGGATTTACCCGCATTGACATCTATGTTTGGGATTGCGCCCAAGCTTGCGCTATTAAAAGGTCGCAATAACTATTTGTGTCAGTATCGGCTTGATAGGCAGATGCAGGAGGCCAGCCATATTGAAGCGCGATTATTGGACGATTTACTCAAAATCAACCAATGGGCGGGCATGAGTAAAGACGGCGATATTGGTGGCTTAACTTCAGTGCCTGAACATTCTCCCGCGCTTCCCTTAGTCGTCAGTACCAAAGAGACCTGTCTTGGCCAGCGCTGCGAATTTTACGATGCCTGTTTTACCCGCAAGGCTCGCAGCCGCGCCATGGATGCGAAAGTCATCGTCGTGAATCATCATTTATTCTTTGCAGACAGTGTGTTAAAGGACACAGGCTTTGCTGAATTATTACCCGATCCCGATGTGGTGATCTTCGATGAAGCGCATTTACTGCCGGATATCTGCGTCAGTTATTTTGGCCAGCAATCCTCGAGTCGCACGATTGATGACTACCTGCAAAAGTTATTGCAGATTTATCAAACTGAGCTCAGCGATACGGGGCAGATTGCCCAATTTTGTCAGCGTTGTTTAGCCAAATTGAGTGACTGGCATAATGGATTGTTTTCTATTGCCGAGTCGGATTGGCGTATGCTGCTTGGCAATAAGTCAATTGCGCTAGCATCATGGGATTTACTCGCAGAGTTGACCGCGCTGCAAAAACTCTTGCTCGCCCATGTGGGGCGCAGTGAGTTATTAGATGATATTGCCGTTAAACTGGCGGACCTTAACCATAAGCTCAATCAGTTTTTCCAATGTGACAATCCACAGGCTGCCTATAGCGTTGAATTTGGTAGCCGTTTTGTGATGCTACGGATTTCACCGATTAATATTGCCCGCGAATGTCAGCAGTTATTTGTGGCCAATACCAGTTGGATTTTTACCTCGGCAACCTTACAAGTGAACCGCAGCTTAGCGCATTTTGCCAAGGAGTTAGGGATCAGTGAGGCCAAGGCGCATATTTTGGATAGTCCCTTTGATTATCCGCGTCAGGCGTTATTTTGTGTGCCGAGGCAATTGGGCAATGTGGCGAATCAGCAGCAAGCAGTCAAACAGTTAGTCGATGTATGTGTCAAAGCGATTGAGGCAGCGCAGGGGCGAACCTTTATTTTGTTTACCAGCCATAAAATGCTTGAGCAAACGGCGTTGGCATTGCGAACTCGGACTCAATATCCGTTGCTGGTGCAGGGCCAAGCGGGTAAACAGAGTTTGTTCACAAAGTTTCGCCAACTGGGCAATGCGGTATTACTTGGCACCAGCAGTTTTTGGGAGGGGGTAGATGTGCGTGGCAAGTTATTAAGCTGCGTGATTATTGATAAATTGCCGTTTGTCTCGCCCGATGAGCCGCTTTACCGTGCCCGCGCCGACAATATTAGCCGTCAGGGCGGCGATCCTTTTACTCAAGTGTCATTACCTCAGGCGATTATTGCGCTCAAACAAGGGGTTGGACGTTTGATCCGTGACGAAAAGGACTGCGGCGTATTAATCCTGTGTGATAATCGGATTGTGAATCGCGCCTACGGACAGGCATTTTTAAACTCCCTGCCGCCGATGGCGCGCACCCGTGATTTAGATAAAGCCTTGGCGTTCTTGAGAACAATACCTTGATACTCGTCTTATGGTTTACTTGGGATGCTTAAATTTTTTTATTTTAATGGAATATGAGCGAAGTATTCAGTTGTTAGATATACATTAAGGCGATACAAACGGGGATAAAAAATGCCACCTGTGAGCAATAGATGGCAAACACCCTTGGAGGTGGGTCAAGTGGCATCCTGCCAAATGGTTCCATTCAAAACAAGTTATTCTTCGGCTTTTGGCTTTAGATTTTTAGTGAGTTAATGGCATGCTTTGCAGGCATCAGCAGGTGCTTTTTCTTCATGAGCGATATGGCAATTTGTGCATGTTAAAACGCCATCATGCTTAGTATGAGCTTCACCTGCGAGTGTTTTCATTTCGCCATGGCATGATACACATTGCTCATTTTCAAAAACATAATCCGCAGAAGGTGTTTTATCCTTATGGCATGATTCACAGTCTGATCTTTCTGAATGGCTGTCGGCAAGAGATGCCGCCATTAAACTAGTAGAGAAACACAGTGCACACATGAGCATCATCTTTTTAAGCATGTTATTTTCCTTCTTTTATTGTGGGTTAAATTATCATTCTTAAGCCAGCAAATAAGCTCTTATTCGATCATAAAGAGCTAGTGGCGCAATATAAGCAATGTGCAAACATTGCTTTTTTAAATGTCTAATTAGTATTTCTCTTGAAACTTATACCGCTGTTTTATTATTAATGTGTACTGAAATACATTAGGGCTTAACAGAGTTTATTAAGCTTAAATTAATAGTTTTTTGAGATTTAACTTGGCTTCTTGAATGTATAATAGATTTTTAAGGTGACAAAACGTTGATCGTTATCAAAGGTGAATGGATGAATACTTTTTTAGTTTAAAAGTATGATCAAGATTTTATTGTGGGGGCGATAAATTCGATAATCCAAATCTAAATTTTAAAATTTAGATTTTATTTTAATTTATTTAGGAATTCTAAATTATAGAAATGAATTAATTAGGGATTAACCAGATGACGATTCGTTATTTAAGCAACAAGGGTGCTTGGCTCCCTTGTTGCTTAGCTCTTCAACGATTAGATTTTTAAACCCACCATCAGCTGGTCCAATTGTCCCGCGGTGGCTTGCAACTCATCACAACCCGATACCGATTGGTTCGCCGATTGCTCGACATCGTGGGATTGATTGCGAATTTCCATCAGATTGGTCGCGATTTCGTTAGCTACGGCTGATTGTTCTTCCGCAGACGTGGCAATCAACACACTCATTTCGAACACGCGGCTGCTATGGTGGGCAATCGACTCGAGATCTTTACCCGTTTGCAGTACATGCTGTTTGCCTTCACTTGCTTGACTCACGGTGCGAGACATCACTTGAGTGAGGTTACGTGTGCCTTGTTGCAGCGATTCGATCATCGATTTAATTTCAACCGTTGCAGCTTGCGTGCGGCCAGCAAGGGTTCGTACCTCATCGGCCACTACCGCAAAACCGCGACCCTGTTCGCCGGCACGCGCCGCTTCAATCGCGGCATTGAGGGCGAGTAGGTTAGTTTGTTGCGAGATAGCATTAATGGTCGAAACCACCTCATCAATCTTACTGGCGTTGTCGTTGAGGGTATTGACCGCATTTGATGCAGCAGAAATCTCATCCGACAGCACATCAATTGCGCTTACTGTGGTTTCAATATCCTTAGAACCCGCATTAACCTGTTGATTCGCCTCTTGGGTTTCGGCGGAGGATTGCTCGGCGTTGCGCGCCACTTCTTTTACCGCAGCGGTCATTTCTTCCATCGCCGTGGCTAAGGAGTCGAGGTGCTGACGTTGATTGACAGCAAGGGCTTGTCCTTGCTGAGCCGTACTTCTAAAAGATGAAACCACTTCGCGGATCTTGCTGGTGGATTCTGCTATCTGCTTCACCAAGTTGTGCTGGCGCTCGACTAGCGTGTCGATACTGATAGCTAAGATGCTGAACTCATCTTTGACTTCGAAGAAGTTTAATCGGCCTGTCAAATCCCCAGACGCCGCGCGTTTAAGTGCCATGACTGTGGTGTAGAGTGCACCGCCAACGAAGGTAGAGATGTAGTAGCTAAACAGGAAGAGCACGAATAACAGCACTGCCATCAGGCTGTAGACTAAGATATTGTCATCGGCTAAAAGGGCGTTAAGTTGACGATCATCGACGGGAATGATGGTCAGCATATTTTGATCATTAACCGAGCTAACAGCCCGATTAGGTGAACTGCTGGTATCAATACCACCACCGCTGCGCGCAAGGGTTTGTGCGCGGCTATCAGCCTCAGAAACTGTAACAATCTGAACATTCTGTAAGCCTTGGCTCAGCTGATTAGGTAAATTTTGGCGTTCTTGCTCGGGTAGCTTGCTAGAAATCTGTGCGGCGAGTTGATTGATTTTCTGGGAAGTGTCTTGGAGCCCATGCAAATGGCTTTCAAGCAGGGTATCCCTAAACTGAGTATTTAAAAATACCGCTAATCCCACAATCATAAACATCGGAACTAGGGCGAGAATTGCAAATTTGGTTTTTAAGGTCATGTGGATAAGGTATTGATCTATCCAGCGAAATTTAACTTCTTTCATTAGCGCCTCGATAAATTGGGCTGTGACCAAATGGATATCGGTCGATTTGCCATAGACTTTATGTTTTTCTGCTTAGTAAGCTGTTGCTTGTATTATTGTTGTCCAATTGCGGCATTTTTGTTTGTTTTGCAGCAATTTTGGCAAGGTACAAACATAAGTTTACAGTTTAGTTACATGTGTCGCCAGTGGTTAGTGCGTGATCACGTGACTGCTGTAAAAATCGACAAATGTCTTTCCAAGGCGATCAACTTGGAAGGTTTGTTGGGATAACACATGAATTTGCATGATAAAAACCCCGAATAAGCCCTAGTAATATGCCGCTCGCTCGCGTAAAATTTCTCTCCTTTTATTTCGTTATAGCTAGCAAAGCGTCTGGCATTAACGCCCGATAACCTGAGCACCGAAATAGCCTGAAAGTTTGGCGCCCATAGCACTTGTTTATCAAGCGCGACTATGCAGTGGAAGAGAAAATGCAGCAGTTAACTGAGATCGTAGAACAAGCCTTAGTCATTATTGACCAGGCCAGTGATCTAAAAGCACTGGATGATATCCGTGTCGATTACCTAGGTAAGAAAGGTAAGATCACCGACATGATGAAAATGATGGGCAGCTTAAGTCCTGAAGAAAAACCCGCTTTTGGTCAGGCGGTCAATGATGCGAAACAGGCCATTCAACAGAAATTAACTGAGCGCATCGACGTCCTGAGAAGTGCAGAGCTAGAAGCTAAATTAATTGCCGAAAAGATTGATGTGACGCTACCTGGCCGCACTATCGAAATCGGCGGTTTACACCCAGTGACGCGCACCATTGAACGTATCGAAACCTTTTTTGGGGAATTAGGGTTTTCGGTAAAACAAGGCCCTGAAATCGAAGATGATTTCCATAACTTCGACGCCTTGAATATCTCTGAGCACCACCCAGCGCGTGCCGACCACGATACGTTTTATTTTAATCCTAAACTGATGCTGCGTACCCAAACCTCGGGCGTGCAAATTCGTACTATGGAAACGGAAAAGCCGCCACTACGGATTATTTCACCGGGTCGTGTGTATCGTAACGATTACGACCAAACTCACACACCAATGTTCCACCAAGTGGAAGGTTTGCTGGTCGATGAAAACGTTAACTTCGCCGAATTAAAAGGCGTGTTGCATGATTTCCTGCGTAACTTCTTTGAGGAAGATTTGCAGGTGCGTTTCCGTCCTTCTTACTTCCCATTCACTGAGCCTTCAGCCGAAGTGGACGTAATGGGTAAAAACGGCAAATGGTTAGAAGTGTTAGGCTGCGGTATGGTGCACCCAAATGTGCTGCGTAGCGTGGGCATCGATCCAGAAAAATACTCTGGTTTTGCTTTTGGTATGGGCGTTGAGCGTTTAACTATGCTGCGTTACGGCGTAAACGATCTACGTGCGTTTTTCGAAAACGACCTGCGTTTCCTGAAGCAATTTAAATAACGGAGCTGTATAGCATGAAATTTAGCGAATCTTGGCTTCGTGAGTGGGTCAATCCTGCCGTTAGCCGTGAAGCATTATCCCACCAGATCACTATGGCTGGCCTCGAAGTCGATGGCGTTGATGCCGTGGCTGCCGAGTTTAACGGCGTTGTGGTTGGTGAAGTGGTCGAATGTGGCCAGCACCCCGATGCAGACAAACTGCGCGTGACTAAAGTCAGTGTTGGCAGTGGCGAGCTTATTGATATCGTCTGTGGCGCACCAAACTGCCGTCAAGGCTTAAAAGTGGCCGTAGCAATGGTCGGTGCCGTACTGCCAGGCGATTTTAAAATTAAAAAGGCTAAGCTGCGTGGTATGCCTTCAGAAGGCATGCTGTGTTCATACAGCGAGCTGGGTATTGATATCGATAGCGATGGCATTATCGAACTGCCATTAGATGCGCCATTAGGCACGGATTTACGTGAGTATCTCCAGCTTGATGATGCTGTGATTGAAGTGGATTTAACCGCTAACCGTGCCGATTGCTTAGGCATGGTAGGTTTGGCCCGTGAAGTTGGCGTGTTAAACCGTCAAGCGGTAACCGAGCCACAATGGCAAACCGTGACGCCAACGATTGATGCCAAAGTGGCTATCAATGTGAAGGAAACCGCAGCTTGCCCACGCTACTTAGGTCGTGTGGTGAAGAATGTGAACGTGAAAGCGGCTACGCCATTATGGATGCAGGAAAAACTGCGTCGCAGTGGTATCCGCTCAATCGATCCTATCGTCGATATCACTAACTTTGTGTTGGTTGAATTCGGTCAACCTATGCACGCCTTCGACCTTGCCAAACTGACTGGCGACATCCAAGTGCGTTTAGGTAATGGCGAAGAGAAAATCACCCTGCTCGATGGCAGCGAAGTGACTATTCCAAACGACACTCTAGTGATTGCCGACGATGCGCGTCCATTAGCGCTTGCTGGCGTGTTTGGCGGTGAATATTCGGGTGTGAGCGACACTACCCAAGACATACTGCTTGAATGTGCGTTCTTCGCGCCGTTAGCGATTATGGGTAAATCACGCCGTTTAGGTTTGCATACCGATTCATCACACCGCTTCGAGCGTGGTGTTGACCCAGAGATGCAACACAAAGTCATGGACCGTGCGACTCGCTTAGTACTGGATATTTGTGGCGGTGAAGCTGGCCCTGTGGTTGAAGCTAAATCTGACGCTGACTTACCAAAACCTGTGCAAATCTTATTGCGTCGCAGCAAGTTAGATAAAATTCTCGGTCACCATGTTCCCGATAGCGACGTGGTTGAAATCCTCGAGCGTTTAGGTTTTAGCGTAGTCGCAGGTGAGGGGTGCTGGCAGGTTACGACCGCCACTTACCGCTTCGATATGGCGATTGAGGAAGACTTAATCGAAGAAGTGGCCCGTATCTACGGTTACAACAACATTCCAAACGTTGCGCCCGTGGCGTCACTGCGGATGTCAGACCATAAAGAAACCGACTTAAGCCTCAAGCGCGTACGTTCGCTGTTAGTGGCCCGTGGTTTCCAAGAAGCTGTGACTTACAGTTTCGTCGATCCTAAGCTGCAAAATCTGGTTCACCCAGGTGAGCAAGCCATGGTGTTACCGAACCCGATTTCTAGCGAAATGTCGGCCATGCGGTTGTCGATGTTCACTGGATTATTGACTGCGGTTGGCTACAACCAAAGTCGTCAACAGGGTCGCGTGAGACTTTTTGAAACTGGCCTGCGCTTTGTTCCTGATATTCATGCAGAATCCGGTGTAAGACAGCAAGCAATGCTCGGTTGCGTCATTACAGGGCTTCAAAATGACGAACATTGGTCAATGGAATCGAAAACCGTTGATTTTTTCGACCTTAAAGGTGATTTAGAAGCAATTATCGGCTTGACAGTTTCCGCATCAGAATTTAGCTTTAGAGTAGCGACGCATTCTGCTCTTCATCCAGGGCAATGTGCTGAAATATTGAGAAATGATCGAGTGATCGGTCATATAGGTGCTATCCATCCTAGTTTGGAGAAGCCTTTTGGACTCAATGGTAAAACCATCGTTTTTGAGTTGGAATTGGATGCTTTATTGCATACCAGTTTACCGCTAGCCCAAGCTGTATCTAAGTTCCCGGCTAATCGTCGTGACATCGCAGTAGTCGTAGATGAAAGTGTATCTGCAGGCGATGTAATGAAATTGATAAGAAAAGTTGGCGAAAATCAGTTGGTTGGCATAAACTTGTTCGATGTATACTTAGGTAAAGGTGTTGAGCCCGGCAAGAAGAGCTTGGCGATAGCACTTACATTACAAGACACTACTCGTACACTTGAGGAAAAAGAGATCGCTGAAACTGTAGATTCAGTTGTTTCTGCCCTGAAGACCGAGTTCAACGCATCGTTGAGGGATTAAAGTATGGCACTTACCAAAGCCGAAATGGCAGAACATCTTTTTGAAACACTCGGTATAAACAAGCGTGTAGCCAAAGAGATGGTTGAGTCGTTCTTTGAAGAAATTCGAGGCGCACTTGAAAGTGGTGAGCAGGTCAAGTTATCTGGCTTTGGCAACTTTGACCTTAGGGATAAGAATCAAAGACCGGGAAGGAACCCAAAAACAGGCGAGGATATCCCGATTTCCGCTCGCCGTGTCGTGACCTTCCGTCCCGGCCAGAAACTGAAAACTCGCGTAGAAGCTTCTAACGCGGGCAAGTAATTTTAGATGTTCGACAGTAAAGCCACTCCTTCGTGAGTGGCTTTACTATTTTCTTTTTATGGTGAATGGCTTTTCTACTGTCTGAGGTGATTTCTTTGTCAAGACAGCCCAAACATTTTGACCGACGTTTTCAACTGGCGTTATTGCACCCTAAATATTGGGTTACTTGGTTGGCGATCGGTCTATTAGTGATTTTTGGGATCATGCCCGCGTGGCTGCGTGATCCTATTGCTAGAACCTTGGCCAAACTGGTGGCGCCTATTGCGAAAAAGCCGATAAGTATTGCCAGGGCGAACTTAAAGGCGTGTTTCCCTGAAAAATCCGCCGCAGAAATAGAAGCCTTAATTGATGACAACGTGCAGAACTTCGTATTAGTGCTGTTATCGCAAGGTGAGCTGTTGGTACGATCTAAGGCGCATTTACGCCGCCGTGTGAATTTGATGGGCTTTGAGCATGTACAAGCGGCGCAAGCAGTAGGGCAGCCGGTGATATTTATCATGCCCCATGTGTGGCCTATTGATTATGCTGGGCTGAGGTTAAACCTCGACTTGCCCATGGTCACTATGGCAAAGGCCCATAAAAACGCGTTATTTAACTGGTTTAATAATCGGGTACGTAGCAGTTGTGGTGGCCACGTTTATATGCGAGAGGCCGGAATTCGCGCCTTATTAGCAGAGCTTAAGCAGAACAATAGCTTTTTCTACCTGCCCGATGAGGATTTAGGCCCTGATCAGAGTGTGTTTACCCCGTTTTTAGGCACAGTCAAAGCGACATTACCCGTAGTTGGCCGATTGGCTCAGGCGGGAAATGCCCAAGTGCTACCGGTGAAAATTGGTTATAATCAAGCTTCACGCCAGTTTGATTTAACTGTGATGCCCGCCATTGCCGCCGAAGACATGGTCGGTAAGGAAAACGAGGCGTTAGCACTGAATAAAGCGGTTGAGAAAGTGATACTCGCTTATCCAGAGCAGTATATGTGGTTCCTAAGATTGCTAAAGACTCGCCCTGAAGGGCAAGCCTCAATTTATCAGTAAGCGTTTATCGCTTATGGTAAACCCGAATAAAAATGGCTTTTAGTGTGTAGACTTAAAGCCATTTTTATCACTGAAGCCGTGCTTATAATCGATTAAATATCCTCTGCTTGCTCCATTTCGAGCTGCATCAGCAGCATATCTTCACCCTCTAATACCCGCGTATGATAACTGTTACAGGCGGGGCACACGATTGAACGTTCATCGAGCACCGACTCTTGTTGGCAATCTGCACATTTGATCACCAGTGGCTGTAGTGTCATACAAAGCTCGGCTTCGCGGCAGATCCCATCGAGTTTAAAGGTCTCAAACGCCGTTTGAAGTAGGGTGGGTTCGACACCGCTCATTACGCCGAGTTTGATTGCTACCCGAGTAATTTTAGTTGCTTGATTTGCCCGTGCATGTTGTTCGCACTGTTCAATTAAGGCGCTTACTATAGAATACTCGTGCATTAACAAATCCTTGGTAGCAGTTCACCTTGAGGCAAGTCTAAGTAACGTTTGGTATTCCATGGCGTTCTTAAGATCACTTTTCCGGGTAATTCGTCGCTGACAGTGCCAATAATTGCCGCGCTTTCGCAGTGACCAAAACGTTGCATAATTTCCAACGCACCAAGGGCGATATCGTTGGGAACGGCCAAGATAAAGGTGCCTTCATTGGCTAAATCCATTGGCTCAAAGCCATAGAGTTCACATAAGCCTTTGACCTCATCACAAACTGGGATGCTCGCCTCATTGACTGTGATGCCGACATTGGCGGCAACGGCCCATTCATTTAATACGGCAGAGAGCCCGCCGCGGGTGGCATCGCGCATAGCATGCAGTGGAATATTAGCAGCGATCAATTGCTCTACGACTGGCCAGAGCGTGGCACAATCGCTTTGTAGCGCGGACTCGAGGGTAAGACCCTCACGCGCCATCAAAATAGCCGCGCCATGGCAGCCGACATCACGGGAGACAATAATCGCATCGCCGGGCGCGACATTGGCCGCCGAGATATTCGGACGTAAAATACGCCCAACGCCTGAAGTATTGATAAATAAGCCATCGGCGCAGCCCTTAGGTACTACTTTGGTGTCGCCACAAACAATTCTAGCCCCACTTTGTTTCAGCTCTTTGGCCATACTGCGTACAATTGTGGTTAAGTCTTTGAGCGAAAAACCTTCTTCGATGATCACACTACAGCTTAAATATTGAGGCTCAGCACCCATCATGGCGAGATCGTTAACAGTGCCAGCAATCGCCAGCTTACCGATATCACCACCGGCAAAAAACAACGGAGATACAGTGAAAGAGTCCGTCGTAAAGGCCGTCGCACCCTGTAATTCAAGTTTTGCGGCGTCTTCTTCGCTACGCAAAATCGGGTTATCGAATTCGGCAAAAAACAGATCGCGGATGAGTTTATTCATCTCTTTACCGCCACCACCGTGGCTGAGTTGAATCGCTTTCTCTTTGGTTGATACATCAGCCATGATGTTGCTCCTTGCTATCGATGCCTTGATAGCGGTAATAAGCATTACAAGCGCCTTCGGAGCTGACCATGCAGCTACCGAGAGGGGTTTCGGGATTGCAGCCGCGGCCAAAGACTTTGCAGTCCTTCGGTTTGGCGAGTCCACGTAGAATATCGCCGCACTGGCAAGCCTTATGATCATCAATTTCTTTGACGGGTAATCTGTCTTTAAAGCGCAGCTCTGCGTCCCTGTGGGCGTATTCATCCCTTAATTGCAGCGCCGAGTTGGGGATTGGTCCAAGCCCGCGCCAACGAAATTGCGGTCTGATCTGGAAAAACTGTTCAACTTTTGCCTGTGCGGCAAGATTACCTTGCTCAGATACAGCGCGGCTGTATTGGATATCGAGTTCTGCCTTGCCTGCGGCCTTTTGACGCACGATACGCAGGATAGACTCCATAACATCCACGGGCTCAAAACCAGAGACTACTACCGGTGTGCCGTATTGCTCTACGGCAGGGCGATAGATTTTGGCGCCACTGATCACACTGACGTGTGCTGGGCCAATAAAGGCATTGACCCTCGCATTAGGATCGTGCATCACGGCATCAATTGCGGGTGGGACTAATACATGGTTGATATGAAAAAACAAATTCGCCAGCTTTTCCTGCTCGGCCAGTTGCAACAATATTGCCGTCATTGGGGTGGAAGTTTCAAATCCAATGGCGAAAAACACCACGGTTTTATTTGGGTTATCACGGGCAATTTTGAGCGTGTCTAAAGGATCATAGATAGGTCTGATATCACAGCCTTTGGCTCTGAAACTGGCAAGTGAACCTTGGGAGCCGGGGACGCGGATCATATCGCCTAGCGTCACTAAAATCACATCTTCCTGCTGGGCAAGCACTGCGGCTTGATCGATCCGCTCTTTAGGCATAATGCATACAGGGCAACCGGGGCCGTGGATAAACTCAATGTTATCCGGCAGCAAATCCAGTAAGCCGTATTTCATTATGGTGTGGGTATGGCCGCCACACACTTCCATAATGTTGATTTGTTGATCGAGTGAGTGAGCGACCTGGGCAATATCCTTTGCAAGCGAGGCAATGGTTTGGGGATCGCGAAAGCCTTGATAAAGTTGTTTTAATTCAAGCATGTTCAATCCTTGTCGCAGTGTATCGTCTGTGCTTTGCGATAGTTTACAACTGCGGCTGTTGCTTAATGCGTGGTTTCATTTTCAAGTTTTGCGACTATCTCTTGATATAATTCAAGGCTTTGCAGAGCATCATTGCGATCAATTTTATTCATCACAAAACCGATATGAATGAGCACATAATCACCAATAGCCAAGGGTTCAGTCATAAGATGGCTGCTGACATCGCGTCTTACGCCTAAGGTATCGACGGTTACAGATTGGCGCTCGTTATCAACTGCTACCACTTGTGAGGGGATTGATAGGCACATTATTGTGGCTCTCCCACAGTGTTTCGGCGCAAATTTTCATTTAGCCAAGCGGCAACGGCATGCATGGAATCGCCATCTTTAATGGAGACTTCGAGTATTTGAGTGTCGGGATTGAGTTTTTTAAGCTGGGCTTTGGCCTCGTCGACACTGAAATCGAAGTAGGGTAATAGGTCACATTTTGTGATCAGAACCAGGTCAGCACGGCGGAACATTACTGGATATTTTTCAATCTTATCATCGCCTTCGGGAACGGAGAGCAGCACGATATTTTTATGGGTGCCCACATCATAACTGGCGGGGCAGACGAGGTTGCCCACGTTTTCCACAAAGCAAATATCTAACCCTTCCAGCGGCAAGTGATGCAAAGCACCATGCACCATAAAGGCGTCAAGGTGGCATGCACTGCCAGTTTGAATTTGATGGGCTGTAATGCCCTTTGCGATTAAGCGGTCAGCATCACGGGAGGTCTCTAAATCGCCTTCAATAACGGCGTAATTAAGTTTTGTGTACTCTTTTAAGTGCTCAAGCAAGGTCGTTTTGCCGCTACCTGGGCTACTCATTAGATTGAAGGCGGTAATATGGTGAGCCTCGAAATGGGCACGGTTGTGGGCAGCTTCTACATCATTTTTATCGAGAATTTTATGGATCACCGACAAGGTTTTTTTATCGTTAAGCTGAGGATTGGTATGCAATTCCTGATGTTTATGGCTGTGTTCGTGGGAATGACCTGTATGGTGATCATGCCCTTGTTGAATCGCAGAGTGGCGGGGTAGAGAGCAGCCGCAGTCTTTACACATCTTGTCATTCTCCTTGTTCTCGTCACAGATTTGAGCTGTTGTCCGAACAATATGGTGATGCTATCGAATAGGGTTAATTTGATTACGCTAATGTTAAGTGTGATACAAATCCTTAAAGGAATCTTTGATGTTCGTCAGGTTATTAGGTCGTTTTGACCCTGATCAATCAGATTTTGGCCATTTGGTCACGGCGCATATCAAGCTCTACGAAGATATGTCATAGCAGCGGTTTATTTGTGGTTTTTATCCATTGCCTCTTGATGAATTCCATACCAAAGCTGGCCAAGGGCGATACCGCCATCGTTAACGGGGATATGTTTGTTGGGGAGCACGGTATTGCCTTGGAGATGAAGTTTACTGAGGCAATATTCGAGCAGATATTGGTTTTGAAATACTCCGCCACATAGCGCAATGGGCAGTGATGGATAGCGCGCAGCATAACTACAAATAGCATCTCCAAGACTATGCAAAAACGCGCGGGCGATAATGTCTTGCCTGTAGGAGGAAAGTGGCGCCTCAGTGATGTGCACGATAAGCTGTTTAAACAGTTGGCTACTACACCAAACTTGCACTTGTTGCGGGTCATCCTCTGATGAACAGAGCGGTAAATTGAGGATAAGTGGCGGTAAATGTTGTTTATCGGCGCGTCTTGCTGCGGCTTCTATCAGCATACCCGCTTGGCCTTCAAATTGTGTGGTGTCAATCAATCCTAAGGCGCAGGCGAGGGCATCAAATAATCGGCCAACCGATGAGCTTTTAATCGTATTGCCACTTTGCCAGATCCGGTGCAAATTGCTTAACGTTAAGGGTGTCAGGCTTTTTAGGATCGGTAACTCTAAGGTTTGTACCGCCGCTAAACTCATTTGTTCAAACAGCAGTGCCAGTAATAATCGCACAGGCTGTTTTATTGCTTGCTCACCGCCCAGTAGGGAGATGGCTTCAAAATGGGCTAAGCGCTCTGCTTTGTCTAACGTGGTTAATAACACCTCACCGCCCCAGAGACTGCCATCATTGCCAAGACCAGTACCGTCAAAACTAAAGCCTAATACCGGATCTTGGTATTGATTGATGGCCATGACGCTAAGCACGTGGGCATGGTGATGTTGCACGCTTAAGGTTTGGATTGAACCAGAGGCTCCACTCTGTGTATCAAGGCTTTTTTGTTGCTGCGCCTCTGCCCAGCGCGATGGTGCATAGTCTGGGTGCTTATCATGGACAATCAGCTTGGGACTGAAATGATACAGACGCGCAAAGGTGCCTAAGGTGCGCTCGAAATACTGCTCGGCACTGACACTAAAAAGATCGCCAATATGCGGACTTAAAAATACATTTGCACCAAATCCGAAAGCGATAGCATTTTTTTGCTGTGCTCCCACGGCGAGGATTGAGCGTGTTAATGGTGCTGTTAATGGAAAACTTAATGGCGCATAACCCCGCGCTAGACGCAGCACTTGCACCTGCGGCGTACTGCCATTTGGTTGTTGAATAAGTTGCACAACACTGTCATCACAGCCGTTGAGTATCGGTCGGTTATGATCGACGATGGCATCCACCACATGCCCAAGTTGGCTGATAAGCGCATCGCAATCGGTGATTATTGGCTCGCCCGACACATTGGCGCTGGTGGCCACTAGCGGGCCATTAAATTGGCTAAGCAGTAAGTGATGCAGTGGCGTATAAGGTAAAAATACACCCAGCTTGGGGATATTGGGTGCGATTTCGGTGCTTAGGTCATGCTCATCCAACGCTTGCATCAATACGATGGGCCGTTCCGGCGAGCTTAAGGTTTGCCACTCCGCCTCCGTGCCCGTAACGTACTGTTTTGCCATTTCAATACTCGGCATCATTACCGCCAGCGGCTTCGCCTTACGCTGTTTGCGCTGCCGTAGTTGACTCACTGCGTGGCTGTTTCTCGCGTCACACATCAAGTGGAATCCACCGAGCCCTTTTATGGCGAGGATGTGTCCTTGTGCAAGCATATTGGCCGCGGCGGACAATACCGCCATGCTGTTGTCTTGCGAGTGGAGTGAGGGCGTCAGAGCGATTAATTCACCCTTAGGCGTTTTTAAACTCAGCTGTGGACCACATTTGGGGCAACTGACGGGCTGGGCGTGGTACCTGCGATTTAATGGATCTTGATAGGCTTTGGCGCAGTCGGGGCACATGGCGAAATTCGCCATGGCGGTATGATGGCGATCATAGGGTAAGGCATTGATAATCGTGTATCTTGGGCCGCAATTGGTGCAATTAGTAAAGGCATAGCCAAAGTGGCGATCCTGTGGATTGTGCATATCGCTTAGGCAATCCTGGCAGGTACTCTTGTCGGCCGACACGGCAACGAGTGCTGCTAAGCTAGGGTCTTTTGTTTCATCACTTTGGCTATCGCTTTGGCTATCACTTTGAATAATATCGAAGCTGGTCTCTTCAAGCTTTAGCGTTAACTGACTATGGATAATCTGATCGATGCGCGCCAGTGGCGGCGGATTGGTGGTCAACTCACGAACAAAGCTATCCAACTGAGCGGCGGGGCCTTGCAGCTCAATCATCACGCCCTTGGCATTATTGAGTACTGTGCCAGTGAGTTGCAAATCAGTTGCCCAGCGGTAGACAAAAGGCCGAAAGCCCACGCCTTGTACTATGCCAGTGATATGCAGTTGGCGACGTTCAATCATATCCTGTTGGTTAGCGGATGAGGCTGCTTGTTTCAATTTCAGTCTTCTTTTAGGTTTGGCTGCAACATTAGAAGATAACAATCTATCCTCTAATGTTGCGATATCTCTGGAGCAAACACGAATGTTAAGTATTTATCCAAGGGTGTTTAATTGCCGCTGCTTAACATACAGCGCACCTACAGCAAGGTTATCTCCCTCTAAGTCGAGACTACGATTAACCAGTAACGGGAAGTTTTTACCTAAGCGTAAACTCATGCGTTTACAGAGGGTTTCGTTAGCTAACTCATTACCCGCTAAAGCAATTGTCTGAACTCCAATATTTAAGTCTATATGCTCAAGCCAATTGGCAAGATAATCGGCGAGGGAGTCCTGCATCGCAAAAGCCAGTTGGCTTGGATCGCTGTGGCCAGCCACTCTAAAGCTCAACAGTGTGCCAAGGGTTTTGCACCAACTAAGGCTTCGATGGGCTTCGCCTTTGGTGAGAGGGTAATCGATGCGCGGTGCATTAGCGCCCTGATAACGCATGGCTGCCGCCATGAGAGCATCGCTCAAATAGTCTTGTGACTGGGTTTCTTCCTGCGGGTTCAAACCAATCAATATCGCGGCAATTGCCCATAGGCTCTGAAGATTATCGCGTCTGCCGTGGAGTTTTAGACTGAGCAGTTTTAAATAATCTTCAGGAAACAGACTTTTAAATTTTTGCGCCACCGCTTTTTGTGGGCTGCTGTCGAGCCTGTGGAAAATGTCATATCCATTATCGGGCAGCTCAGGCAGGGCAAAAACAGTGAAGTGTCGCCTTTATTATCGCAGGTGACAATTTGGCTCGGATGATCATGGCTTAAGTAAATCACCGCCGCATTTTTGGCTTGCTTATGGCTGGTAAATTTACCATTTAGCAGTGCAGCAAAGAGCGCTGCATCGGTAATTGTATGATCTTCTTGATCACCTTCGTAATTCGTCTCTTTCTCTACAGAGGATAAGACTTGTACGCTAAGAGTGCCTTGGTGCGAGCGTGTTTTTTTATGCGCTTGCCATTGTGCTGTAAAACCGAGAAAGCGAATTTCTTCCCTTAACGGCTCCGGCGCATTGAAATGTTTGCTGATGTTATTAGCATTGTCTCCATCTTGGTGGGACAATTGGGCCCATGCGCCATCAACCCAAGCTAATTTGGGCCTATGGTGCTGACCTTGAAGATAAACCCAATCAATCCCTTTTTGCCGCAAAATTTCGCTAAGGACCGCTACCACGCGACTATAGCCAAAACAAATATCGTATAGCGGCGCGAACAGTTTTTGGTGATCTTGAATGGGTCTTGCGCAAATAAGCGGTTTTTCAATGCTGGATAGCGCAACGACTTGATGATCCTTTAAGCAAAAATGTGCATTTAAGGTGTTTGGATTACAGATCAGCAGTTGTGGTCTGCTGGCATCGCGAGCAAACGGCTCAAGGCTTAACTCTATACCTTCACAGCTTAACGCTAATGAGCCTTGGGTTATTAACTGCTCAGCCATGGCTTTAAGGTCGGTTAGCGTGAGGGCTTTTTGGGCAGGGGTTAAGCGGGTTTCACCGTGGCAACAGGAACAGGTTAAATCAATGGCACCAAATTGCGCCGCTTGATTATCGCCAAACAGGGGATAACATTGCTGGCAAAAAGCGGCAACCGATTTATCCATTTGGGGCTCTTGAGTCTCCAAAAAGGTACGCTGGCCTTGTGGCTCATCGATAACTTTAATGCCTGAGTCAACCAACCAGACAGACATTAAAAAGTCAGCGGCAATCGCATCGGCCAATTGCTCTAGCGGCGCTTGTTCACCTTGGGCTTCAATAAAATAGGTTTGTGGACCAAAATCATTGTGGTTGTCGCAACCAATGCTAATATTCAGCGCATCATAATTTAGGTATTCATTACATAAATGCGCATATAAGGGCACCTGACGTGAGCAGGTAAAATCAAATCTGATGTTTTTCATCTTCTCTATTTTCACCAAGAGTGACGCCACGTTTATAGGAGTCGGGGATCAGCGAGTCGATACTATGATCGGCAATGCGTGTCGCAGTGAATCCAAGGGAGGCTAAGTGGGATAACAGGGTGCGCTCCATCAAAGGAACTGCGGATGCAACTTTGGGGGTGAGGCCGAGAGTCATAGGTTCAAGCACGGTTGGGGTAACACCTAATACAAAGGTTTTTGGCCTGTCGCCAACCATTTCCATCATGTTTAGGGTTTGTAGCATTTCGACTTCATGGGCGCTGCCTTGCCAGTCAATTTCCTGTGGGGCTTTATCAAAGTCGAAGAAATAGACCTCGCCCGCTTCAACGCCATTGGCATTGACAGTATCGACCACGATCAAATAATCGTATTGGCAAATAATCGGAATGAGTCCCTGGGCTAAGGTGCCGCCATCGAGCATCTCGAGCTGATGGGACTCGTGCGTAAACTGATAATTCTCAGTGATGTAATTGACAAAATGTACGCCGATGCCTTCATCGGCGTACAGGACATTGCCAATACCCAGTAGCAATATCTTCATTGGACTCCTAGTGGTGTGAGTCTGGTTTCGGGTAGTCGTAACCAGAGACAATTGAGTCAACTGAGTTATGTTTGAAGCGTATCCCTGACCAAACCGCCATATAGACGTGGATAACTACAAAGATAACGAATGCCCAAGTGAGGTAGTGGTGCCAAATCCTAACTTGTGCCAGCCCGCCCATTTGTGCGGTGATCCAAGCTGCACTGCTCCAAAGCATGCCACCTAAACCTTCATGGTAGACATTGGCATACAGTACGAGACCAGTAATACATATCACAAGCGCAACAAAGGAGATTGCTACATAGGTCACAAATTGCAGTGGCCCGTAAACGCCTGCTTTATGTAAATGTCCCATCCAAATGTAAGATTTTAGTTGGGTAATCCAGCTCTTAATGCTCATCACATCACGGAACGAGCGTCGCTCGATATCGCTACGACTGAAAAAATACAAGTAGAAGCGAGCCAAGGTGACTGCGGTTAAGATAAAACCGCAGATCAAATGGGCAAAACGGATCCAACCTTGTACTAATACATCCGTACTTTCGGGCGCCACAAGAAACGGCCAAGCAATATAGAATCCAGTGATCACCAGCACTAAAATCGTCAGTGCCCGTAACCAGTGGAAAATCCGTATCGCAGGACTAAAAACCAGTGTCCGAATGCGGGTTTCAGAATGGTTCATGTTGCGTTCCCTCCCTCGTTGTTATTGACCATTGGGGCTAACACGGAACTCGCTCAATGCCTGACCTTTAAAATCCATCACGTGTACAGAACACGCCATGCAAGGGTCAAATGAGTGAATAATACGTATCACCTCAAGGGGTTTAGTGGGATCTTCCAGTTTCAAACCAATCAGTGAGGCTTCATAGGGGCCTATCTTGCCATTAGCATCCACGGGACCTGCGTTCCAGGTAGTAGGCACCACGGCTTGATAGTTCTCAATGACACCATTTTTGATTCGGATCCAGTGGCTTAGCATGCCGCGGGGCGCTTCAATCATGGCGTGACCCACATACTCTTTACTAGGATCGATATGGGGTTTCACATAGGTGGTTTCATCAGACTGAATGTTTGTTAATAAGGCTTCGAAGGTTTTCAGACCTTCCTGCGCGACTATCACCGTTTGCAGCATCCGTGCAGCGGTGCGGCCTAAAGTGGTAAAGAGTGCTTCCACTGGAAGACCTGTGCGCGTAAGCAGTGCATTGACGGCATCGACAACCACTTTATTGCCACGGGCATAACTGACTAATAAACAAGACAGTGGGCCCACTTCGACAGGTTCACCTTGATAACGCGGTGATTTCACCCAAGAGTATTTACCATCACCATCTAAGGTGGGCAGTTTGCCGTAAACCGTATCCCGCTCAATAAAGCCGGTATAGTTTGGAATGGTGGTGCCATCATACGGATGTTGCGGCGCATCAGCATTGTACCAAGCGTGGCTGACATCCTCGGCAATAAGATCAGGGTTAATATCGCTCACACCTGCTAAATCGCCATTCATAATCACGCCTTGATCGAACATATATTCGCCATTGGCGAGCACAAAGTCATGGGTTGCCATGAAGTTTTTAACATTGACGCCGCCTAGCACGCTAGGCTCAGTGCCAAAGGCTTCGGCTGCCATCACGATATCGGCCTGATAAGCACGCAGGATAAAGTCAGTTACGATTGCGTGTTTTTGCTTCCATTCTTGCAGACGTGCAGGGCTTAACATATCGCGTACAGAAGTCACGCCACCGACAACTAATGATTGAGGATGTGGCTGTTTACCGCCGAATATTGCAAGCATTTCGGCGGCAACTCTTTGTACTTCAAGGGCTTTAAGGTAGTGAGATAGAGCAATCAGGTTTTGTTCAGGGGTAAACTTATAGGTGCCATTACCCCAATAAGCGTTGGCGAATGGACCAAGTTTTCCGGTTTCTACAAAGCCTTTTACGCGCTCTTGCACAGCCCTTAATTCACCTTCTCCAGCGGCGATAGGTTTATCGGTATATTTGAGGGCGACTTGGGCGGCCTTAGCGGGGTCTGCACTGAGTGCTGAAACCACATCGACCCAATCTAAGCCATGGAGATGATAGAAGTGCACTATATGGTCATGCATATAGAGCGATGTTTGCATCAGCGAGCGAAGATACTTTGCATTCAAGGGAATTTGAATCCCTAAAGCATTTTCTACCGCTTCGGTACCACAGCGATAGTGCGAATAAGTACATACACCACAGATACGTTGCACAATGAGGCCCACGTCCATAGGCGTACGGCCTTTGAGAATAACTTCAATACCACGCCATAACGTAGAGGATGACCATGCTTTGTTGATGACATTATTCTCATCAACTTCAACTTCGATACGTAAGTGACCCTCGATACGGGTGATAGGGTCGATAACAACGCGCTTGCTCATGGGTTATTCCTCCAGCGGCTTGGCAAAAATACTGGCAACAGCGTGGGCTCCAATGCCAACGACTGTCGCGCCTAAAATCACCGCACCGACGGTGTCTGCGGTTGCATCCAATCCATGGAGCAGTTGACGACCAAGGGGTTTCTCAAAGTCAGCCATATCATCCCAGAAATTAGGTTCTGAGCAGCCCATACAACCATGACCAGCTAACACAGGCCAACTGGTATGGTGATTGAAGCGTTCAGTGGGGCAGTTGTTATAGGTATAAGGTCCTTTACAGCCCACTTTATAGAGGCAGTAGCCTTCTTTTGCACCGTGATCGCCAAATTCTTCAACGAATTCACCGGCATCAAAACGGCCACGACGTTCACAGTTATCATGTACCCGTGCGCCATAAGCCCATTTTGGACGATTGAACATATCCAGTGCAGGTAATTTGCCGAACATGATGAAGTACATCAAAGTACCGACAATGTTCTTTTCACTTGGTGGGCAACCGCCTAAGTTAATCACGGGTTTGCTCACAACTTCGTGCACGCCCTTAGCCCCTGTGGGGTTCGGGTAGGCGGCTTGTACACCACCGAAGGATGCACAGGTGCCCACAGAGATAATCGCTGCGGCGCCTTCGGCGGCATGTTTGATAATTTCTAAGCCTGTATGGCCTTTACAGCCCACGGTCAAGAAGCTGCCGTTATTGGCGGTCGGTATCGCGCCTTCCACCGCGAGCAGGTAGCGACCCTTGTAGGTTTCTAAGGCGTGCTCGAGGTTTTCCTCTGCTTGCCAACCCGCAGCTGCCATCAAGGTTTCGTGATATTCCAAGGAGATATGATCGAAGATCAGCGAATCTAGGTTGGGGGTGTCGGCACGAACTAAGGATTCGGAGCAGCCAGTACATTCAGCCATATGTAACCAAATTAAGGGTACACGGTCGGCTAATTCGGCGGCCTCTGCAACTAAGTTACTAAAGGGGAGTGGTAGGGCGAGCATACCCGTTACCATCGCACTCCATTTCATAAAGTCACGGCGTGTGATGCCATGTTGTTGTAATTTATCGAGTAATGTCTGCTGTTGACGGGGAGCTAATTGGCGCAACGCATCTAAGCGCGCCTTTCCCTGTTCATAGAGGGCTGCATGTGTGTCCATGGGTCAACCTTTTGTTGTTGGAATGTAAATTGTTAAGGGTTTACATAATTGACACATGCAGTTTAGGCGCTAGGCACTAGAAAATTATTGATGCATATCAAGAATTTTTCAGAGATGTGATTAAACTGATTTTGACATTAAATTAACATGATTCAGATCTAATTTCGATTTTGCTAATGGGACAAAATGTCTCAATTTTAACATTTTTGCCGTTAGAGCTCACTTTCCAACCAATTGATGGCTCAGATGTCCATGTGGCATAAAGACTTTATTTATTCTTTTTAAGTTTAAGCAAACCTTAAGATTCAGTTAATAAATTCGAACTGTATTGTGATAAATGGATAGCCTATGAAAAAACTCGTGTTGTTCCTCGGATTATTTAGTGCAAGCGTACTTGCCGCTCCTTCACTTGAACACCTTGTCTTTGATGCACAAAATCAAACTGTTTCACTGAATGAATTTAAAGGAAAAGTCGTTTACGTCGATTTTTGGGCCTCTTGGTGTGGACCCTGCCGTAAGTCTTTTCCTTGGATGAATACCATGCAGCAAAAGTATCAAGAGCAAGGGTTAGCGGTGGTAGCCATTAACCTTGATACCGACAAAGCCCTTGCCGATGCATTTTTAAAGCAAGTACCAGCCCAATTTACGGTGCGCTTTAATCCTGAAGGCGATGTCGCACGTAGCTTCGATTTATTGGGTATGCCCAGTAGTTTTATCTTTAATCGCCAAGGCAAGTTAGTAAATCAGCATGTCGGTTTTTACCAAGACAATATTGCCGATTATGAACAAGAACTGGTGAATCTTTTGAAGGAGTGATCTATGCGCAAAATCACATTAGTTGCTGTCTCGTTAGTGATGCTAGGAGTGAGTGGTTGTTCAAGCTTAGGGGTTGAGCCTTGGGAAAGAGGGCAGTTTGCGCGTAGTGATATGTCGCTTGATAGCGAAAAGTTAGATCAGGCGTTAGATGATCATATTTACTTCAGTAAAGAAGGTAGTAGTGGTGGCCGAGCTTTTGCTGGTGGTGGATGTGGTTGTAACTAAACCTTAATTTAATAATCGTTAATACCTTAGGTTTTCGTCTAAATAAGCTTCAGTGACATAAAGGTGTTGTCAGCCATGACAAATAAGAACAATAAGTTAGACAAAAATGACTCGCAAATTGTGCAACTAAAACCGCAGACAAAACAGATCGCTAGCGCGTTAGCCTTAGCCAGTTGTGGGTTGTTCGCGTCCAATGGTCACGCAACCGAGCTGGCGAAAAATATCGATGACTGGAAAGTTGATGCCGCACTCATGTATTACGGTGAACAGGACAGAGTTCAAGCGATAGAAGCCATAGGTACGGCACAGAAAAACTTTGGTGATGACAGTGTACTTGACCTTAAGCTGGTGGTTGATAGCTTAACGGGGGCCTCAGCCTCGGGCGCTGTCGCTCAAAGTAACAGTCAAACCTTTACCCGTCCTTCAGGTAATGGCCAATATACCGTAGCAGCAGGAGAAACCCCGCTCGATGATACTTTCCACGACACTCGAGTGCAGGCAAATGCGAACTGGTCGCAGGTACTGAATCCCGATTGGAAGGTCAATGGCGGTGTTTATGCTTCTAAGGAATTCGACTATATGTCGATGGGGATTAATGCAGGTGTCGAGCGTGGCTTTAATAAGGACAACACCACGCTGTTTTTAGGCACCTCATATAGCTTCGATGTGGTTGACCCTGTTGGTGGCAGGCCTGTAGCGTTATCAACGATGGCGATCCGCGATAACTTTACCAGCGATGAAGCTTATCGCAGTGCATTTGATGCCACTCGCCAAACTAGTAGCGATAACAAACAAACTGCTGATTTGATGTTGGGTATCACTCAAATTCTTAATCAGCGTTGGTTATTGCAAGCAAACTATGGTTTATCGAGTGTCAGTGGCTATTTAACCGATCCTTACAAAGTCTTAAGTGTCGTAGACAATAACGGTACGACCGAGAATATCGTCTACGAGAATCGTCCAGATTCACGCTTAAAACACAGTTTTTATATGATGACTAAAGGCGCGCTCGATTCGGGAGTGGTCGATTTTTCCTATCGCTATACTACCGATGATTGGGATTTAACCTCACACACCTTAGAAACCCATTATCGTTATTACTTCAGTGGCAGTTTTTATGGTCAGTTGCATCTTCGTTATTATCAACAAGCTGCGGTGAATTTCTATCAACCTTTTTTGATGGCGGAGTCACCATTGCCTGAGTTTGCTAGTGCTGATTACCGCATCGGGGATATGAGCGCCTATACGGTAGGGGTTAAGTTTGGTCACCGTTTGTCAGGCGGACATGAGATGACATACCGCTTGGAATACTATCAACAAGATCCGAAAAACAATGGCACCGAGCTCCCTGGTCAGTTGCAAAACTATGATCTGTTCCCGACTCAAAAGGCGATTACTGCACAGTTTAGTTATTCTTTTTAAAGCTAAACTGTGCTAATTAGTTCACGTTATTACGGTTTGAACTGGGCAACTGAGTTGCCCAGTTCCTGTATGTAAGACTTGTATTTAAACCTGTCATTGGTGAAGCCACATTAAGCGCCACCATAAGGAACCCGAAATGCCATCATTTTCTCCAAGTGCGCCATATCGACTCCTGCGCCGTGATTGGGGATTCTTGGGGGAATTTAGGGCAATGGCCAGCCCATGCGAGCTACTCATTGCCAGTCATGATGAGAGTATTGCCTACGATATGCTCGATATGGCAGCTCGGGAGGCGTCTCGCATCGAGCAAAAATACAGCCGTTTTATTGAAGGTAATTACCTGTGGCAGTTGAATCATGCTCAAGGCAAACCAGTGACCATTGATGAAGAAACCTGGCAACTTTTATCCTTTGCGAAACAATGCTTTGAGCTTAGTGGTGGGCTATTTGATATTTCTGCTTGTCCATTGATGCAAGTGTGGCGTTTTACTCCGGACGCTACTCTGCCCACAATGGCTGATATCGCCGCAGCGCGATCTTTAGTTGGATTTGAACGCCTTGAATTTAATTCACACGAGCTAAAAATCCCCACGGGTATGCAACTTGATGTGGGGGGGATTGCAAAAGAATACGCGGTTGACAGCGTGGCCTATGAACTGGCGGAATCCTACCCTAAGATTTCGGTATTAGTGAATTTTGGCGGTGATATTGCTTGTCCTGTAGCGCATTCAGTCCCATGGCAGGTGGGGATTGAAGATCCGCATCGCCTTGATTGTGCAGCCAAAGTGCTCGCTATTACACAAGGTGCTTTAGCGACGAGTGGTGACACAAGGCGTTTTATGAGGTCGATGGCAGGCGTTATGGGCATATCATTGATCCACGAACCGGATATCCTGTACGCGGTGCGCCACGGTCGGTGACCGTTCTTGGACCCAATTGCGTTACCGCGGGAATGCTCGCCACCATGGCAATGTTGCAGGGTGAGCAGGCAGAAGCCTTTTTAACCGAGCAATCGGTTCAGTTTAGTCTTTTTCGATAGGGCATCATCATGCGTATCATGTTAGTGGAAGATAATGAGTTACTGGCCCAGGGAATTTGCCTCAACCTTGCCAAAATGGGCATGCAGGTGGATCACTTAAGTAGCTATCAGCAGGCGTTAGTGGGAATAAAAAATGAAACCTTTAGCGCTATTGTGCTTGATTTAGGCCTTCCCGACGGTAATGGTAAAGAACTCCTTAAAACATGGCGTTCGCAGGGTGTATCGATTCCCACCATAGTGCTGACCGCGAATACCGATTTTGATACTAAATTGGAGTGCCTAGATGTCGGAGCCGACGATTATTTAGGTAAGCCCTTCGATGTGCGTGAGTTGGCGGCACGTATAAGGGCAATTGTGCGCCGTCAATATGGTCTAGACCATAACAGTTTGAATATTGGTGCATTAAGTATTGATCTCAACACGCGAGAAGTGATTTTTCGCGATCAAAATGTGCCCCTTTCACGCAGAGAATTTCAATTATTACTTGAACTTGCTCAGTCGGCTGGTCGAGTGTTAACCCGTAATCAGCTGGAACAGCTCACCTATGGCTGGGATGAGGTGGGCAGTAATTCAATCGAAGTCCATATTCATCATTTACGTAAAAAATTAGCTAATGAGTTAATTAAGACCGTGCGCGGAATTGGCTACACCCTTACGGAACTGAATTAGCCATCTTGCAATTTATGCAAGGATTTAAGTGACAAACTCGACGTTTATCGGTATGAAGTAACTGCTTTATAAGACAGGTTTACACTCATACAAACGACGGGGATAACGGGTTGAATCGACTCAAGGTGCTGGATGTGTACTCTTTACGCTTGCTATTAACCTTGCTAATGCTCTCGGGGATTTCGGTTTCAGTAGGGATTTCAAGCTGGTTTAGCACTCGTGATGCGAAGCATCAAATTGAAGAATTATTTGATGCTCAAATGTTGCAAACCGCAAAAATGCTCGAGTTGTTCTACCATGAAGAAGCCGATTTTAAGCTTCCCCAATCACAACCTCAAGTTCTCCACGTTCCGGACAGTCAAGTCAGTAGCTTTGCTGAAAAGGCTGACGCACTTAAGCTTGCCTATGAACATAAACTGGCGTTTCAGATCTGGAGTGAAGCGGGGCAGGCGTTGGTTTTTTCAGACAATATTGGGCGCGAGCCGATCACTAAATTTGTGCAGGGCTATAGTAAAAAAGTATTCGAAGGGGAGCTGTGGCATGTGTTCAGCTTTTTTTCTGTTAAATATAAAGTGTGGATTATCACGGCTCAGCAGGATGAAGTGCGCCAAGAGTTGGTTTCGCAAATTATGCATAACGCAGTAATAGTGCCATTAATTGTGGTACCGTTAACCCTGTTTATCGTCAGTTTACTGTTTTATATTCTATTTCGGCCGCTAAAAACCCTTGAACGGGAATTAATGGCACGCTCACCGAACGATCTCACACCGTTAGCTATGTCATTACCTAAGGAATTAGTGCCAGTTCGACGGGCACTCAATCAGTATATCAGCAGTATTGCACACTTCATTGCCAGAGAGCGCCGCTTCAGTGCCGATGCCGCCCATGAGCTAAAAACGCCATTATCTGTGATTAAGTTACATCAACAGGGGTTAGAGGGATTAGTCGCAGATGAACCTGCTCAGCATATCCACCTTGCCGCGATTGATGCTGGTGTTAAGCACATGAGCCATACAGTAGAACAATTATTGTTGCTCGCTCGTGTCGATTCGATTGCCGAGTTGAATGTGCAATCCCATACCTTGTTATCTATGGTGGAGGATACGCTCAACCAACTGATGCCCCTGATCACTGAATATGAGTGGAATATTGACGTGGATGCCGGATTATCCATTATGTGTGACCGTTTTTATATGCTGGTGGTTTTAAAGAATATTATCGAAAATGCTTGTAAATACAGCCCAGTAGAATCTGAAATTAGTATTAGTGCAGCGCAAACCACCACAGGCGTTGAAATAAAGATCGCCGACCGTGGTCAAGGGATGACAAGTGAGCAAATTGCGAATGCCACCGAGCGTTTTTACCGTGTCAATGAAAATGAAGGTATAGGTGCGGGATTGGGATTATCCATTTGTCAGCATATTATTGGCTTACACCAAGGCCAACTAACCATCACTCCCCGTGAAGAGACTGGTTTAGTCGTCAGCCTATTTTTGCCTCGATAGTGTTAAGAGTGTAAGTCAATGAAGTCTCTCTCTGAATCACTTTTTGTATGCTTAGGCTCGCATATTAGCGACTATCACCTAAGATTATTGTCGGTGGCCAGTTTGTAAAACTAACTGATTTTATGTTCATTCTGCGAACTTGGCAGCACTTTATTAGCCTTTGTAACTTTTAAAGATCAATTTGGTATGTTAATTCGAATTTGATATTCTTTAAAGGTATAAGTATATTGCTAAATAGTATTGTGCAAAGGGAGTTAACTGCATCTTTATTTATGAGTTTTTTACTCCTTCTGATATCTTTCGCGATGTGTAACAGTCGGTGTTTTTTTTCGCTCAAACCGCAATAAAAAAATGTCACTGTACATATAAAAAACGTTGATTTCTTAGTTTATTTTTAGGTTACCTATCCTATGGTTAGCTTGTTGCGTTGCCAATCGTTTAAACCTTCTTCACTCATTTGCTCACTGGCGCTTAGCGCGGCGTTCGCCTTTTCGGGCACTGCATTTGCTGATGAGACCAAGCCTGTTGAGAATAAACCTACCACGCCCGTGGTGAGTCCACCCAAGGCAACTGCTCAGCCTGCAAACAAAACGCAAGTAAGATTCACCAAAACAGGCACCTTTGATGGTGAAACTGTGGTGAAATTGGCGCGTAAATTGGCCTCTAAGCCCTATGTAGTGTTAAAAGATCCACTGCCTGCTGGTCTTGCTAAGTTAACCTATGATGAATACCGTGATATTCGTTTTAACCCAGTATCGTCAATTTGGCGCGATCAAGGTTTACCGTTTCAAATGCAAATGTTTCACCGCGGGTTTTATTTTCAAGATTTAATTGAAATTGCCATCGTTGAAGCAAACCAAGCGACCCACTTAGCTTATGAGCCTAAGTATTTCACTGCGGGTGAGGTTATCTCTCAAGCATTACCTAATGATGATATCGGCTACTCAGGGTTTCGTATCCATAACCAATTAAACACTAACGGTATTTTTGACGAGCTGATGGTGTTCCAAGGCGCGAGTTATTTCCGCGCCTTAGGTAAAGGTAACTCTTATGGGTTATCTGCCCGTGGTTTAGCATTAAAAACTGCTGATCCAGAAGGTGAAGAGTTTCCGATTTTCCGCGCTTTTTGGGTTGAACGTCCATCCTACGACAGTAATCTGATCGTGGTACATGCGTTGCTCGATAGCCCGAGTGTTGCAGGTGCATATCGGTTCTCGGTACGTCCAGGTGATAACACCCAAATCGACGTTGAAGCGACCTTATTCCCTCGTGTCGAATTAAATAAAGTTGGACTAGCACCTAGCACCAGCATGTTCCTGCATTCATTAAACGGTCGCCACGATACCGATGACTTTAGACCTGAAGTCCATGATTCAGACGGTTTATTGATGTTCAACGGCCGCGGTGAGCACCTATGGCGTCCATTGGCAAATCCACGTCAATTGCAGGTGAGTGCGTTTTCTGATAACTCACCACAAGGCTTTGGTCTTATACAGCGTGAACGTAACTATGCCTCTTATCAGGATCTTGAAGCCCAGTATGAGCGTCGCCCAAGTTTATGGATTGAGCCTGTGGGCAACTGGGGACAAGGTGCGGTTGTTCTGACAGAAATTCCAACAGAATCAGAAATTCATGATAATATTGTGAGCTTCTGGAAGCCGCGTCAGCCTATTCCTGCTGGTAGCGAATATCACTTCGCTTATCGCATGAGCTGGGGCGATGAACCAGTTGCGAAAACCAATTCTGTCGTGGTAAGTCGTACTGCAAGTGGTCGTGCTGACATTGCTAAAGCGACCCCTAGACGTTTGTTTGTCGTTGATTATCATCTAAATGGCGCTATGCCTGATGAGTTACCACTCGCGAAGGTTGAATCTTCTGGTGGAGTAATTTCAAATGTTGTCATCGCGCGTAATGCGGCAAACAATGGTTATCGCCTCGCGTTTGAGTTAGAGCCCGAAGATAAAGACCTTATCGAATTGCGTGCTGAACTCAAGTTCTCTACACCGCGTCAGGTTGAAACCTGGCTCTATCGCTGGACGCTTTAAGGTCCATGACGGAGCAACATAATATGACTGTATCCGAGAATTCGGTACTTGAGACTGAAGTACTCGTGGGTGGTAGCGCTATGCCTAATGAAAGGCCTGGCGCTATGGAGCCCCAAAGTTTAACCCAAATGCCTGAAGGATTTCCACGCCGTAGCACTGTGGCAAATGGAGTCCGTTCACGGGTTTCCCGTCGGGTGTTTGTTGTTGGTGGTGCCTTATTACTATCGGCCTTTGCGATCTATGAAATGGGCGCAGTTTTCAGTATTGGAGGGATTACTCCCCTCGAATATTTGATGTTGGCGTTATTTGCGATTAACTTCTGCTGGATTGCACTGGCGTTTTGTAGTGGTATTGCTGGCTTTTTCCTCCTGTTGAAAAAGCCTAAACCAAACGAGCTTGCACAAACTGAGCTGCACACGCGCACTGCGATTTTAATGCCTACTTATAATGAATCTCCTGACCGGGTATTTTCAGCGGTATCTGTGATGGCTGAAGCATTATCGCAAACGGGTCATGGGCATGCGTTTGATTGGTTTATCTTAAGTGATACTACCGATCCTGAAATTGCGCTGTTAGAAGAACAGGCGTTTTTAGTTCTTCGCCAAGAAACCCATAAACATTCTCGTGTTTATTATCGTCGCCGCCGTAAAAACGTCGCACGTAAAGCGGGTAACGTAGCGGACTTTTGCCGTCGTTGGGGCTCGCGTTACGACCACTTGCTGGTCCTGGACGCCGACAGTTTGATGGAGTCATCCACTATCACGGGCTTAGCGCAGCGGATGCAGGCTGATCCTGATGCGGGTCTTATTCAAACGATTCCATCACTGATCAATGGCACCACCTTAATGGCGCGTTTGCAGCAGTTTGCTGCACGCATTTATGGTCCTGTGATCGGTACTGGTCTTGGTTGGTGGGTGCAAAAAGAAGGTAACTTCTGGGGCCATAACGCTATTATCCGGACTGAAGCCTTTATGGGCGCTGCGGGTTTACCTAATCTTAAGGGTAAGCCACCTTTTGGTGGTCATATCCTAAGCCATGACTTTGTTGAAGCT
>NZ_AKZL01000025.1:0-58169 GCF_000282755.1 Shewanella sp. POL2 | reverse complement strand
AGACATGGTTGATGATGTTTACGGTGCCATGATGACCGATGCCCCAAGTGGACATAGGCTAATCATATGGGCATTAGCTGCCATGGTTGTGTGTTTTCTACTTTGGGCAGGTTTTGCCAAACTGGATAAGGTGACAACGGGTTCTGGGAAAGTTATCCCTTCTTCTCAAGTTCAAGTCATTCAAAGTCTTGACGGCGGTATCATGCAAGAACTCTTTGTGAGAGAGGGAGACATTGTCACTAAAGGGCAACCCCTTGTTAGGATTGATGATACCCGCTTTCGCTCCGATTTTGCCCAGCAAGAGCAAGAGGTCTTTGGCTTAAAAACCAATGCCATCCGTATGCGCGCAGAGTTAGATAGCATTCTTATCTCTGATATGACTTCTGACTGGCGTGAACAAGTTAAAATTACCAAAAAAGCTTTAGTATTTCCCGATAGTATTCATGAGGCAGAACCCGCCCTAGTGAAAAGACAACAGGAAGAATATAACGGTCGCTTAGATAATCTGAGCAACCAATTAGAAATTCTGGTTCGTCAGATACAACAAAGGCAACAAGAAATCGATGACCTTGCCTCAAAAACAACGACCTTAACAACCAGTATGCAGTTGATTTCTAGGGAGTTAGAGCTTACGAGGCCTCTGGCTAAAAAAGGGATTGTGCCCGAAGTTGAATTACTTAAACTCGAACGCGCAGTGAACGATGCCCAAGGGGAATTAAACTCATTGAGACTGCTTAGACCGAAACTGAAAGCAGCATTAGATGAAGCAATATTAAAGCGCCGTGAAGCGGTATTTGTTTACGCTGCAGATCTTCGTGCACAACTTAACGAAACACAAACCCGTTTATCCAGAATGAACGAAGCACAGGTGGGAGCCCAAGATAAGGTTAGCAAAGCGATTATAACTTCCCCTGTAAACGGCACCATTAAGACTGTGCATATCAACACCTTAGGAGGCGTGGTTCAACCCGGAGTTGATATAGTTGAAATCGTGCCATCTGAAGATCAGTTACTGATAGAAACCAAGATCTTACCTAAGGATATTGCGTTTTTACATACAGGCTTACCTGCAGTAGTTAAGGTGACTGCCTATGACTTTACCCGTTACGGTGGTCTTAAAGGTACAGTAGAGCATATTAGTGCCGATACATCACAGGACGAAGAAGGAAATAGCTTCTACCTTATAAAGGTAAGAACCGAAGAATCGAGTTTGATAAAAGACGATGGCACAGAGATGCCAATTATACCGGGGATGTTAACTAGCGTTGACGTTATCACCGGACAAAGATCCATTCTTGAGTACATTTTAAATCCAATTTTAAGGGCTAAGGACACAGCGCTCAGAGAGCGTTAAGCCTGTTATAAACCGGGAGGTTTGCAATGAAGACTTTAGTAAGACGACAATTTCAATGTTCAAAAATAGCGGTTCTGCTGTCAGCTATCTTGCTTCCACTATCGGCTCAAAGCCAAACGCTTGAGCAAGCGGTTGCGCACACGCTCGATACCAACCCAGATCTACGAGTGGCGTTTAACCGATTCAAAGCAAGAGAAGAGCAAGTAAATCAGGCAATTGCTGGTTATATGCCAACAGTCGATCTCACTGGTGGCTATGGCTACGAGCAGACGGATAGCGTATCAACCCGTCGACGCAAAAACGTCGGCGATGTTGATAGCAATGGCGTCGCGGAACTCAACCGCGGTGAGTTTGGTATTAGCCTAAAACAAATGCTTTTTGATGGTTTTTATACCAGCAGTGAAGTTGACCGTTATAGCTTTGAAGCCAGTGCAGACCAGTGGGCCTTACTTGCTGCTGCTGAAGATATGGCATTGGATGTCAGCAAAGTCTATCTCAACTACCTTCGTACTGATGAAGTGTTGAAGCTGGCTGAAAAAAATCTTAACAGCCATAAAGAAATTTATGATCAAATCAAGCAACGTACTGATTCAGGTCTAGGTTCAACAGCCGATCTATCACAAATATCAGGCCGTCTTGCAAGGGCAAATGCGAATGTGATTTCTGCTCGAAATAATTTGCTCGATGCTAAAGCGCAATTTATCCGAGTTGTGTCTGCCGACCCAGTTGACTTAATTCAACCCGTTCCAGATGCCGATATGTTACCAAAGGATTTAAACAGTAGCTTAGCTGACGCAGAGAAAAATCATCCTATCCTTAAATCTGCAGCAAACGATATTCGTGCTGCTGAAAATGAGCGTTCATCCACCCAAGCCAACTATTACCCGCAAGTTTCGTTAGAGCTAAACGGTAGCTGGAACAATGATGTGGGTGGCGAAGATGGCGTAAGTGCATTAGCGAGCCAAAATGTAGGTGGTTATAGCAACGACATCGTCGCCATGGTGCGAGTAAGATATAACCTCTTCGCTGGCGGTAAAGACCTCGCTCGTGAAAAAGAATCAGCCTATAAGCTGGGTGAAGCCAAAGAAATCCGTCAACGCGCTCAAAGAGAAGTCGTTGAAGGCGTCAATCTAGCTTGGAACGCCTATGAAATGTTAGCACCTCAAAAGCAATACATTCGTGACCATGTCATTGCAGCCAAAGATACTCAGTCCGCTTATGCGCAGCAATTTAACCTTGGTCAACGCAGCTTACTCGACTTACTTGATACTGAGAATGAATTGTTCGAAGCACGTAAGGACTACTTACAAGCTGAATATGATGAAATCATTGCCAAATATCGCGTGCTTAACGCGACTGGCCGCTTACTCGACTCACTGAAAGTGACGCGTCCGGAAGCATGGCGCGGAGAGCGTAGCTACGAAGGAGGAGCCAACCAATGAAAACCACTATCCTATTCCTTAGCGTGGCGCTTTTAGCAGGTTGTTCCATGCGTGATACAGTCAATATTGAAGATATGACAACAACTCAAGCATACGATCTTTCCGATAAGGATAGTGATGGAGTAGTTGAAGCCCGTGAACGCTGCAACGATACTGTTAAAGGTGCAGGCACGGATAACTACGGCTGTGGTCAGATCAAATCAATTAATGAGCGTAAGGAAATCAATGTATTATTTCCCAATAACTCAGCATACATTGCACCTGAGTATTACCCGCAAATTGAAGAGATCGCAATATTCTTACGTCAATACCCCACAACGAAGGTGACCATTGAAGGACATACAAGTCGTACGGGTACAGATGAAAGAAACTCGGTATTATCACAGGAGCGTGCTGATGCCGTTACCGCCGTTCTTGCCGAACGTTTTGGTATCGACAGAAGCCGACTCACCGCCATAGGATATGGCTCAAGTCGTCCAGTCGTTTTAGAACAGACACCTGAAGCAGAAATTCGTAATCGCCGAGTCGTCGCTGAAGTGACGGGTGATGACACCGCTACAGATATGAAGTGGACGATTTATTCCGTCGATGACACCAAATAAGGGCTAACAGAGTAGGTTATGAACGGCAGGCCAAAGGATATAAATGCATTTTTTCGCGCCTGCCGCTCAAGCCTAATTGCGTCTGCGTTGGGGATTAGTTGCCTGTATGCGGCACCGACCCAAACACTCGATGAAGCAAAAATCACCTCAACGCTAGAAAAACGCTATGGTGAGCGAGCAGGAATGCGAGCAAGAGCTTGGTTTAAAGTATTAGCAGAGGCAAACACGGTTGACGAAAAAGAAAAGCTATTGAAAGTTAATAACTTTTTTAACTTATTTCGCTTCGTTGATGATATAAAATTATGGGGAGAATCAAACTATTGGGCCACTCCAATGGAGTTTATTGGAGTCAATGGTGGAGATTGTGAGGATTTTTCAATCGCCAAGTATTTTACACTGCTTCAATTAGGTGTGCCCGAGGATAAAATGCGGATCACCATGGTTAAAGCAACCAGTGTTAATCAGTATCATATGGTATTAGCTTACTATGATACCCCTTCCTCCATCCCTTTAGTGCTTGATAATCTTGATCATGTCATCAAACCCGCAACTCAACGTAAAGATCTTATACCCGTATACAGCTTTAACGGTAAACAGTTATGGCTTAACAAAGAACAGGGACGAGGCGTTTTAGCTGGCTCGTCAACACGACTCGAAAAATGGAATGACCTAAACCATAGGTTAGGGGTTGATCGCTTAAGACAGCCCAAATTAAAACTGGAGTAGCACCCAAGATGACACTGTTTAGACAGATTTATTCGCTGCTTTTTAGCCTATTCTTGTTAGTAGTAGCAAGTCTTGGCTATGTGCAATTTACTGAGACTCAAAGCTTTTTGACCAAGCAAATGGAATCGGATCTAAACAATGCCAGTACCTCGCTTGGATTAATGCTAACTCCCGCGCTTGAGGCGGGTGATACTGCAGCCGCAGAAACCTTAGTCAACGTTATTTTTGAAGGCGGCTATTATAAAAATATTAAACTGACGTGGATGGTTGACGGTAAACAACAAGAATGGGCTAACCCTATTAAAATTGATGATGTACCTCAATGGTTTATCAATTTGAACCTATTTAAAACCATCAAAAAAGAAAGCACGATTACCTCAGGATGGTTACAGCTAGCTCAGCTTGAAATCACTGCGCACCCAGGATTTGGTTACCATGAATTATGGCGCATCATGTCCAATACTATTATCGCCTTTTCGTTGCTGTTTTTAGTCGCTATTTTTACCGCAAGATTAGGATTAACTTGGATTTTAAAACCACTACACGCTTTATCTGATCATGCTAAAAAGATTGCGGCTCGCCAGTTTGGGCCAGATATGCCTTTGCCTAAAACCACAGAACTCAAAGATCTCGTTACCGCGTTCAATAGCATGTCAGCTCAACTAAAACAGCTCTTCCAATCACTCGATGAGGAGGTAGGTACTTTACGCAAAAAGAATCTCACAGACCCCGCCTCAGGACTGCCTAATCGCCAATATGTGGTGAGCCGTCTCAATGGCTGGTTAAGCGAACCGAGCAGCGGCGCCCTGTTCTTAGCTAAGTTAGACTGGCTCGAAGAAGTTCACAGTAAATATGGCTATCAGGTTCGCGATGAAACCATTCGCCTATTGGCCGAAAAACTAGTCCAGCAATTAAATGAGATCACCCCCTCTGTGGTTGCGCGTATTGCCGCATTTGAGTTTGCCTTCCTTGTAACCGATGTAGAACATGATCAAATTAGCAAATATTTGCAAACGCTGATCCGCACAATCAATCAAGAAATATCAAAAGCAGGTTGTAAGCCCAATGAGAATTTTGCGATTGGGGTGGCTGAACGGATTGGCCAAATGAAGGTCTCCGATATTCTTGCCCAAGCAGACAACGCTCTGCAAAAAGCGCTCAAAGAGAATAAAACCTTCCATTGGTTCGAGACAACTGAACAACAACTTTTCACCCGAGAACAATGGCGCGACAATCTTAGCCACGCCATTAGCAACAAAAAGTTCAAGTTCCGTTGGCAACCTATCCAATTTTGTAATGGCGATGGCGTGAGCCAAAGAGAGCTCTATTGCCAACTCGAGCTGGGTGATAAGCTCGCTCATGCTGGCCAGTTTATGCCTTACATAGAGCTGCTGTCACTCGGCTCATTACTCGATAAATGCCTCATTGAGACTGTCTACGAGCAAAAACTGCTTGAGCGTCATTACGAGCCTTTAGCGATAAACTTAACGCATCAAAGTATTAGTGATACACAGTTCCACGACTGGCTTAATCACTTCCTCCGCACGGCTCAACAGGTTGAACGGATTTGCTTTGAGATCCCTGAAGCGGGGGTTTATAGCGACTTAGAATCCTGTACTCGCCTTTGCAATATTATTAGGGACAATGGTGCTAAATTTGGTATTGACCATTTTGGTAGACAATTTGGCTCCATGTCTTACCTCCAAGAGCTAAGACCAAGTTACGTTAAACTTGACCAATCTTTCTCTTACTATGACGAAGCATCACATAATAGCGAGCTCTGCCGTGCGATTATCAATGTAGCTAGAGGATTAGATATTCAGGTGATAGTGACAGGAATTCAAGAAAAGGCTCAGCTAGAGCGCTTCAATGAGCTAAAAACGGATGCCTATCAGGGCTTCATTGTCCCGCCAGAAAATATCGACTAAATCGAATACCATTGATTAAGGCTCCTTCGGGAGCCTTAATTATTTGAGATGTTGCTAACGGCCTTGAATCCTCGCAGCACCATGTCATGCAATCACAACGAGCCAGCAAGATACGAATAGCAAAACAGTACCAAGAGACAAATACAAAAAAGCCTCAGTACTTCTTTCGAAATTCTGAGGCTTCAGTGTAATTGGTCGGTGATAGAGGATTCGAACCTCTGACCCTCTGGTCCCAAACCAGATGCGCTACCGGACTGCGCTAATCACCGTAACTGTTAACTATTTGCTTGAAAACTCAAACGCGCTAGTTATGCGAAGAATGTGGTCGGTGATAGAGGATTCGAACCTCTGACCCTCTGGTCCCAAACCAGATGCGCTACCGGACTGCGCTAATCACCGAGATGTTAAATGAAATGGGGTGACTGATGGGGCTCGAACCCACGACAACCGGAATCACAATCCGGGACTCTACCAACTGAGCTACAATCACCACTGAATTTCACTTTACTGCTAACCTCAAGCTCACAACTCATTCGGAGAGATGGTGCGCCCAAAAGGATTCGAACCTTCGGCCTCACCCTCCGGAGGGGTGCGCTCTATCCAGCTGAGCTATGGGCGCTCGCCTTGGTTAGCGCCGCATATAGTATGGACAAATAGCCTTTGAGTCTATAGCTGTTTTGCACTTTTTTTACTGACTGCTCAAGTTTTGATACATTAGCATGCTTTTACAGCGAAAACACAGTTAAAATATGACTTGGATGTTACGGTATTTCGTGCTAATTATAACGTTTGGCAACAATTAACGCAGAACTGATTAGTGAGTATCATGTTTAGGGATGAAGATGAAACTACCCAACCTCGAGCTCCTGAGCTTGAACGCTTAAAAAAAAGACTTAATCGCCTTAAATATTTGGCGCATAAGTACAAGCGGGCGGAGATCGTTCAAAATGCGTTACTCGAATTATCCCATATTGCCACTCAGGTTCCTTCCCTCGAAGAATTCTATTTAGGGGTTCACCACCACCTAAAAAAGCTTATTTCTGCTGATAATTTTTTTATCGCTACTCTCGATATCAATACCAACACTATTTCGGTTCCCTTCTTTGCCGATGAAAAAGATGCCCATCCTGCCCAGCTTTATCCCGAGCAATCCCTATCAACGCTGTTGCAACAAGGATTAACTGGTTACGTTTTTCGCACAGGAAAAACCCTACTATGCGATGAATCCAAGGTTGAAGAGCTGGTCGAAGCAGAGGAAATCGTCAATTTAGGTTCTCCTTGCCACCTTTGGCTTGGAGTGCCCATCAAGCATGAAGGCATAGTCACTGCCGTACTGGTAGTACAAACCTATGATACTAATGTCAGTTATGGCGATATCGAGGTCGAGTTAATGACCTTTATTTGTCACCATATTGCTGGCGTGATGGAAAGACTTAAGCACCAAGAACAGCTAGAGCAAGCAATACAACAACGAACTAAAGAGCTTAGCCAAGCCTATGACAAGCTCAAGCAAGAAGTGTATGAAAGACGCAGAGCCGAGCGGCTGCAAAAATCCTTATTTGAAATAGCAGAACTAGCAAGCTCTAGTTCAGATAATCCTGAATTTTATGCACAGCTACATAATGTGATTCGGCACCTTATTCCTGCCAATAACTGTTACATCGCACTGCTAAATGAACAAGGTACCCACTTAACCTTCCCGTTTTACGTTTCCCAATTAGGTAACCAACACCCTGGGACTCGGCCATTACAGGATGGGCTTACGGAGTATGTGCTCAAACACAAACGTCCACTACTGCTAGACCAGAATGATATTCATGGTTTGATTGCCTCAAAAGAAATTTACGCTAAGGCCCCCGCACTTAATCACACTCAAACAATGCATCAATGGATAGGTATCCCACTGTTTATCCATGATGTAGTACGAGGTGCGCTAACCATTTATAGCTTTAGCATGACCCAAAACTACCAAACGAAAGACTTGGAGTTACTCACCTTTGTGTCACAACATATCGGTGCTGCTATCGAGAAAAAACTCGCTGCAGAGTCATTACGCCGCAGTTATGAAGAACTAGAGGAAAAGGTTGCAGCTCGTACAACTGCACTCGCTGAGCTCAACAAGGACCTAGAGAAAGAGATCCGTCAGCGCCGTAATATGGAAGCTAAACTCGTCCATGATGCCAAACACGATGCGCTCACAGGATTGCCCAATCGTGCGATGTTTATGGAACGTCTCAATCAGGCTATCAAACATGTTCGCCGCCATAGCCTAGAACAGTTTGCCCTGCTGTTTATCGACCTCGACCGCTTTAAGCAGATTAACGATACTATGGGGCATTTGGAGGGCGATAGATTCTTAATTGAAACCGCCACTCGCTTACGCGGTTGCATCCGTAGCAACGATACCTTGGCGAGGCTCGGTGGCGATGAGTTTGTTATCCTGCTCGATACCATCAACGGCATCAACGATGCCCGTGATGTGGCCGAACGGGTCATTCAAAAAGTCTCACAATCCTACAAATTAGGGACAATCGAGTTTCACTCAGGTGCCAGTATCGGCATAACCATTAGTGGTAATAAGTTAGATACCAGTGAATCGATGCTACGTAATGCCGACACCGCAATGTACCAAGCCAAGGCGAATGGCAAAGGTTGTTATGTCATTTTTGACGATAGCGCGTCACAGCAAAAAATCCAGGATATTGCCTTCGAGAATGATTTTAAACAGGCGCTGCAAGCAGAGGAGTTACAACTCAATCTTCTCCCAATAGTTGATTTACAGACTCTACAACCCCATGCTTTTGAGTGTCGATTAATTTGGGAGCATCCCGTATGGGGAAGTATTCCGCACGAAGTTTTAAGCCAATTAGCTGAGCAAGCTAACCTCATGGTTGAGTTGGATAAGTATGCAATTAACTTACTGAATAAGCATTATCACCAGCTCGTTGTGAGCCATGGAGATAACCTTGATTTACACCTTATGCTTTCCAGTCAACATCTTAAACACAAGCATGTACTTCGTGGTCTTAAAAATGCGCTCAAACAAACTCAGCTTCCTCTCCCGCAGCTATGGTTATTTTTTAATGAAAAAGCCTTAGTTCAAGAAACAGAGAACCACATAAGCGGCTTTGAATTATTAAATAAGCAGGGGGTTAACTTAGGGATTAGCCACTACGGAAGCGGCCACAGTGCGTTAAACAGTTTGTTATTCCTCCCTGTAAAAGGCTTAAAGCTGGATGCGAATATCACGAAACAACTGCAAGATGAACAACACATAAAGCTGATGTCTGCCTATCAAAAGGCGGCCTCAACCTTAAACTTACAAACCTTTGTTGACGGACTTCATCACCCTGAGCAAATCAATATATTCAATGCACTAGGTTATCGCTTCGGCCAGGGTAGTGCCATAGCCCACCCTTTTACCTTAGTGGAAACCCTGCATCAGGTTTGCGCCTAAAACTGCAATTACATGATTAATTAAGACTTCTTAAACATATCTCTTAAATTCGAGATATGGCTGCGCCCGGTCTGCATTCGCTCTTGCTCTGTTTGCTGTGGCTTACGGTTTTCCCAAATAAGGTCATCCTGCGGTAACTCATGCAGAAAGCGGCTCGGCTCGCAGCGCATAGTTTCACCAAACTGGCGACGCTCACGGCAGAGGGTGAACCATAGCTCACGTTGTGCCCGCGTTATCCCCACATAGGCAAGACGACGTTCTTCATCAACATTATCTTCATCTATGCTGGTTTGATGCGGCAGAATGCGCTCCTCAACCCCCACCATAAACACGAAGGGGAATTCCAGCCCTTTAGAGGCATGCAGCGTCATTAATTGCACCTGATCGCCGCCTTCATCTTCGCTGTTACGCTCCATCATATCTCTAAGCGTTAGGCGGTTAACCACTTCGGGCAAGGTCATAGGTTCATCTAATTCATCCCCAGAGAGCATTTCCGTCACCCAGCGATACAACTCGGAGATGTTTTTCATCCGCATTTCGGCGGCCTTCGCACTGGTACTGGTCTCGTATAAATAGTCTTCGTAATTAATCTTACGGATCAATTGTTTTACGGCTTCAACCGGTTCTCCCCGCTCGGCATGCTCGCCCGTATCGACAATAAAGCGGCCAAATTGATACAAGGCTGACATGGCATTAGGTGGTAAATGATGATTCAGCTCAGGATCAAAAATCGCCTCGAACATGGAGATATGTTTCTCGTTGGCAAAGTTACCCAAACGCTCCAAGGTGGATGGACCAATACCCCGTTTAGGTAAGTTAACCACACGTAAAAAGGCGTTATCATCGTCAGGATTTACCACCAGTTTAAGGTAGCCCATGATGTCTTTAATCTCGGCACGGGCGAAAAACGAAGTGCCGCCGCTTAGCTTGTAAGGGATACGGTTCGTCATCAACGCCCGCTCAAGTAGGCGAGACTGGTGGTTACCGCGATACAGAATTGCGTAATCACCAAATTGGGTACGGCCGACAAATTTGTGGCGAATGATTTCGGCGACCACGCGCTCGGCTTCTTGTTCCTCATTGGCAGCAAACAGCACCCGCATCGGCTCGCCGTAGGCTAATTCACTAAATAGTGACTTATCATACACATGGGGATTGTTGGCGATAAGGATGTTAGCCGCCCGCAAAATGCGTTGGCTAGAACGATAATTTTGCTCAAGTTTAATCAACTTAAGCTTTGGGAAGTCTTTGCCCAACAGCACTAAGTTCTGCGGCTTAGCACCACGCCACGAATAGATGGACTGGTCATCGTCCCCCACCACAGTAAAGCGCGCGCGCTCGCCCACCAGTAGCTTGACCATTTCATATTGGGAAGTGTTGGTATCCTGATACTCGTCCACCAGCAGGTATTGGATCTTGGTTTGCCAGCGCGTACGCACTTCTTCATGATGGCGTAACAATAGGGTTGGCAGCAGAATTAAGTCATCAAAATCCAAAGCGTTGTAGGCTTTCATATGCTGGGCATAACGCTGATACAACAGGGCGAACAACTGCTGCTGTTCATCCTTTGCCAGCTTGCGCGCTTGGTCGGGAATAATCAGCCCGCCCTTCCAATTGGAGATGCTGCTTGCCAAGGCTTTGAGTAAATCTTTATCTTCCTGTAATTCTTTTTGAGTCAGCTCTTTAAGGAGCGCAAGCGTATCTTGGTCATCGAATAACGAGAACCCAGGCTTTAAACCCAGCACTTTATGCTCACGTTTTACAATCTCAAGACCTAAGGTATGGAAGGTCGAAATCCATAAACCTCTAGCCTCTTTACGCCCCATAGACTGTGCGACCCGCTCCTTCATCTCGCGCGCCGCTTTGTTGGTAAACGTCACGGCGGCGATATTGCGGGCATTGTAGCCACACTTTTGCACTAGATAGGCAATCTTGTTGATAATTACCCGCGTTTTGCCACTGCCCGCGCCCGCTAATACTAAGCAAGGCCCAGAAACATAATGAACGGCATCATTTTGGGCAGGATTGAGTTTCATCGTCGCGCAATATCCAAACAAGTCTTCAGAAGGGGGATGGGATCATAGCAGAAGCGAAGGTTTTAAGGCCAACAAATCCCCAGATATCAATTGAGCAAACAATAGAAATGACTCGTCTCTTCAAATGAATAAGCATTTGAATATGACATCCTAAAAACCAGTCAAATATGCTGCAATCAGTGTGCAGGCAAGCTTATTACAAAATAACTTTCTTAAATCACACTTTTGCCATTTTTTGAGCTAATTTGTTGCTAAGGTTGATAATGCGCAGTAGAATTCCGCATGGATGAACGTTCATTCATAGATGTCGATATCGGAAAGCAGAATGGATAACAAACGTGACTTAATACTTCGCTCCGCCGAAAAAATCATTGCGACAGCAGGCTTACATAACCTTTCAATGCAAAAACTAGCAGTAGATGCAGGCGTTGCCGCAGGTACGATCTACCGCTACTTCAAAGATAAAGAAGATTTGATCATTGAACTGCGTAAAGACGTATTACAACAAATTGCCAGCAAGTTGCTTGAAAACATTAATGAAGGCAGCTTTGACGAAAAATTTCGCCGCCTATGGTTCAAGATTGTTGAACTGGGTCGTGAACAATCCCATGCAAATTTGAGTTTTGCTCAGTATTCCCACCTCCCAGGGGTAGATGCACCTGAGCACCAAGCATTTGAAAGAGAAATATTTCAACCGCTACACCAATTATTTGAGCAGGCAAAAAACCAAGGAATGATTCAAAAGCTTGATAATACCTTGTTGTTTTCTATCGCCTTTGAGCCGGCTATCGCCATAGGCAAACGCCTACGGCGAGGCCATTTGGAATGTACAGAAAATGAAATCCGGCGGGCATGTGAATTATGCCTAAAGGCCATTTCAATCAATCTTCAACTTTAACTCTAGGAATCTTTAGCACCATGAAAAAATGGACTCTAAGTATGCTAGCGATCGCTGTACTTGCCTTTGGCTCAGTGATCGGCTTTAACCTGATGGTAAAAAATAAAATCGCCGAGGCGATCGCCAATATGCCAGAGGCTGAGTTTCCTGTAACAGCCATGACATTAGATATGCAAAAGTGGCAACCCACAATTGATGCGATTGGCTTTGTTGAGCCGCATCAAGGGGTGACCATCTCCAACGAATTAGCAGGACGCGTCACCAGTATTAATTTTGAAAACGGTAGCCGAGTGGAAAAAGGCCAACTGCTGGCCGAACTCGATGCCAAAGTGGAAAGAGCCAACCTTAAAAGCAAAATGGTACAACTGCCCGCCGCTGAGGCCGACTTCAAACGCCTTTCAAAACTCTATGCGCAAAAGTCAGTCTCTAAACAGGATTTAGATAATAGTGAATCTAAATATCTGGCCTTACAGGCGGATATTGAAAGCTTAAAAGCCACTATCGAGCGCCGTGAAATCAGTGCGCCTTTCAGTGGTTTAGTGGGTATTCGTAACATTAACTTAGGTGAATATCTTCAGCCTGGTACCGATATTGTGCGTCTCGAAGATATCAGCACAATGAAAATCCGCTTCACTATTCCGCAAACCCAATTACCTCGTATTGCCGTAGGCCAAAAAATCCATGTGTTTGTGGACTCTTATCCTGAGCAACCCTTCGAAGGTGAAATTGCCGCGATTGAACCCGCCGTGTTTTACCAAAGCGGTTTGATCCAAGTGCAAGCACGCATTTCTAACGATAACGCCAAACTGCGTAGCGGGATGTTTGCCCGAGTATCCATCCTATTGCCAGAACTGAACGATCAGTTTGTACTGCCACAAACCGCCATCAACTTTACCCTTTATGGTAACTCTATTTACCTCATCAAAGAGGTCGAAGAAAACGGTAAAAAGCTGGCTAGAGTCGAGCAAATCAACCTGACGGTATTAGAGCGTAACGGCAATAACGCGCTGGTGAGTGGAGCGTTAAAAGCGGGAGATCGTATTGTCACCTCAGGGCAAATTCGCCTCAGTAACAACAGTAAAGTGACAGTGGTTGAAGACCAAGCCCTGACCCACTCCGACACTATGCCAAAGCTGTAATAGGAGCAAGATAATGCGCTTTACAGATATCTTTATTAGGCGACCCGTACTCGCCGCCTCAATCAGCTTTCTCTTGCTGCTGTTAGGCTTTAATGCCCTCAATAGCATGCAAGTGCGTGAATATCCGAAGATGACGAATACCGTAGTCACGGTATCGACCAGTTATTACGGCGCGGATGCAAATCTAATCCAAGGTTTTATTACACAACCGTTAGAGCAAGCGCTAGCGCAGGCCGATAACGTTGACTTTATGACCTCAGAGAGCTTTCTCGGCACCTCGAAAATTTCGGTGTATATGAAGCTCAATACCGATCCGAATGGCGCCTTGGCCGATATTCTCGCCAAAGTAAACTCGGTGAGATCGCAATTGCCCAAAGAGGCTGAAGATCCCAGTGTTGAAATGTCCACTGGCTCGCAAACCTCTGTACTGTATATTTCATTTTTTAGTGACCAGATTAACTCAAGCCAGCTAACGGATTACCTTGAGCGTGTCGTCAAACCCCAGCTCTTTACCATTGACGGCGTTGCTAAGGTGAATTTATACGGTGGTATTAAATACGCCATGCGTATTTGGCTCGATCCGGCCAGAATGGGGGCGTTTAACCTCTCCTCCAGCGATGTAATGCAAGTATTGCAGGCGAACAACTATCAGTCAGCGGTGGGTCAAACCAACAGTGTTTACACCCTTTTCAACGGTACAGCTGACACCCAGGTTGCTACCATCGAAGAGTTAAAACGCTTAGTGATCGGCAGTAAAGATGGTTTAGTCGTCCGTCTCGGTGACATTGCCGATGTCAGCCTCGAAAAGAGCCATGATATCTACCGCGCCTTAGCCAATGGCAAAGAAGCCGTGGTCATCGGCCTTGATGTCACGCCAACGGCTAACCCGCTTACCGTTGCGGCTGATACCCGCGCCCTGTTACCTGAAATTGAGCGTAACTTACCGCCATCCATTGAATCGAGCATTCTGTACGACTCCTCACTCGCAATTGATGAATCGATTAAAGAAGTGGTTAAAACCATTGGAGAAGCCGCGATTATTGTTATCGTGGTGATCACTCTCTTCTTAGGTTCGCTTCGCGCCGTGGTGATCCCGATTGTGACCATTCCGCTCTCGCTGATTGGGGTTGCCATCATCATGCAGATGTTTGGTTTTACGCTCAATCTCATGACCCTACTGGCCATGGTGCTCGCCATTGGTTTGGTGGTTGACGATGCGATTGTGGTGGTCGAAAACGTTGACAGGCATATCAAGCTGGGTGAGTCGCCCTTTAGAGCCGCGATTATCGGTACCCGCGAAATCGCGGTGCCAGTGATCTCCATGACCATTACCCTCGCCGCGGTTTATGCGCCGATTGCCTTAATGGGCGGGATCACCGGCTCATTATTTAAGGAGTTTGCCCTTACACTCGCAGGTTCTGTGTTTATCTCGGGCATAGTGGCACTGACACTGTCACCCATGATGTGTGCCAAAATACTCAAACCCCATACCGCACCTAATCGGTTCGAAATGGGAGTAGAAAACTTCCTCACGGGCCTGACTCGCCGTTACAGCAACATGCTAGATGCGGTGATGTTACATCGCCCAGTGATCGTCGCCTTTGCGATTATCGTGTTCGCTTCACTGCCAGTGTTGTTTAAGTTTATCCCGTCAGAACTGGCGCCCAACGAAGATAAAGGTGTGGTAATGATGATGGGCACCGCACCTTCAACTGCCAACTTGGACTACATCCAAGCCAATATGGGCTTAGTCACGGATATGATTAAGGCACAGCCTGAATCAGCCGCGTCACTCGCCTTTGTGGGCGTACCAAGTTCCAGCCAAGCCTTCGGGATCGCGCCATTAGTGCCTTGGAGTGAGCGGGATAAGAGCCAAAAACAAATGCAGGAGTTTTTTGCTAAAGAAGTGAAGCACATTCCTGGAATGGCGATTACCACCTTCCAAATGCCTGAGCTGCCTGGGGCGTCGAGTGGTTTACCGATTCAGTTTGTGATTACTACATCAAACTCCTTTGCCAGCCTCTTCCAAATCGGTACCAGCGTACTGGAAAAGGTGCAAAAGAGTCCCTTGTTTGTGTACTCAGAAATCAACCTGAAATTTGATTCCGGCACCATGAAACTGCATATCAAGCGTGACTTAGCCGGGACCTACGGCGTGACCATGCAAGATATCGGGATCACACTCGCCACCATGATGAGTGATGGCTATGTGAATCGCATTAACTTGGATGGTCGCTCCTACGAAGTGATCCCACAGGTGGAGCGTAAACTGCGGGCGAACCCAGAATCGCTGGCTAATTACTATGTCAAAGCCGCCGATGGTAAATCCATTCCGCTATCCAGCTTGGTTGATATTGAAATGGTGGCCGAGCCTCGCTCACTGCCGCACTTTAACCAAATGAATGCCTTAACTGTGGGTGGTGTAGCCGCGCCAGGCGTAGCTATTGGTGATGCCATCAGCTTTTTGCAAAATATTGGCGATAATGAGTTACCTAAGGGTTATAGCTACGACTTCCTCGGTGAAGCACGCCAGTTTGTCACTGAAGGTTCGGCACTTTATGCCACTTTCTTGCTGGCGATTGCGATTATTTTCTTAGTACTCGCCAGCCAGTTTGAAAGCCTTAAAGACCCATTAGTCATCTTGGTATCTGTACCGCTGGCGATTAGCGGCGCCTTGATTGTACTCGGGTGGACCCATGTGTTTGGCTTAGCCAAAATCAATATCTACACCCAGGTAGGATTAATTACCTTGGTGGGTCTTATCACTAAACACGGGATCTTGATGTGCGAAGTGGCCAAAGAGGAACAACTCCACCGTGGGCTATCTAAACTTGAGGCGATTAAACTGGCGGCAACCATCCGCTTACGCCCGATTTTAATGACCACAGCAGCGATGATTGCGGGTCTGTTACCGCTATTGTTTGCTTCCGGCGCAGGTGCGGTAGCACGCTTTAATATCGGTATTGTGATTGTCGCAGGTTTATCGATTGGGACGATTTTCACCCTGTTTGTATTACCGGTGATTTATACTTATCTTGCTGAAAAACATGAGCCTTTGCCCGTGTTTGACGAAGATACCGACGGGCTAGCCCACAACAGCTAACCGCATCCAAGTAAAACCTACGTCCCTTAAGACGTAGGTTTTACAAGGCGGTTTTCTTTTGAAAGCCAACGTACTAGGTTACAATCCCCACATTCAGTAAAGAGGCGGACAAGAAGATGATCAATCCAAAGAAAATCGAAGAAATGGCGAAGCAACTGAGCGATAGCCTGCCCAGCGGTCTTAAGCAATTTGCCGGTGAATTTGAAGAGCGCAGCAAGCAAGTGCTGCAAAATCAATTGCTCAAGTTGGATATGGTGTCCCGTGAGGAGTTTGAAGTACAACAGCATGTATTACTGAAAACCCGCGAGAAATTAGAAGCCCTGCAAGCACAAGTGAATGAGCTTGAGAAAAAGCTAAACGCCGCAGACTAACTTATAATGCCTGTTTGAAAGAGCACAGTTAGCGATAGCGCAGCTGTGCTTTTTTGTTTTTAACACTTCAAACATTGAGTCACTTAGGGAAATAATGCAACAACTCGCCAGCTACATCCTTGCTATTCAAGGCTATCCTAGCCCAGTTTCAGTGGTGAGCCACACCCAAGAGCAGCAAAGTTATCGAGACGATAATGCTGAAATGTGTGAATCTTTGACCTTATATCACTTCAACAACGGGGTTGTGGTCAGTCTGTTAAGCGAGCAAGATAAACAAGCTGATGAGCCAAACGCGGTTTGTGAGGATTATTGGTTGAGTTATCGAGTCGTCACCGCCAATATCGCGATTTCGCCGCAGCAAAAGTCCTTTAGCAATCTCTGCCAACAAGGCTTTTGGCTTAAGATGCAGCAAGGGCTTAACGAGTAAGAATAGCCGTCGGCGCTAAGACCTAGCGCCAGAGTTCGAATCGTCAGGGAAGAAGACAATGGATATCGCAATCAGCACACACTATCAAGACTATCTGCTTTGGGGATTATTGCTCCTTGGCGGCCTGCCACTGCTCAGCTATCCCTTTGTAGTCCTCGCCAGCCTGATGGGACTTGCCAGCCGAACCACGATTAACGTGCACTGGTTTTACCGGCTGATGAATAAGAGTTTTCTGTGGGGAACCCTTGCCTATCCCTTAGTGTATATTCCCTGCTACTGGCTCGCGCGCGGTGAGAACGGTTCATTATCCTTAGCCTATGCCACCCTGCCGCTGCTCTTTTTAGCACTGCTGTACCTGTGCTTTCGCTGGATGGATGTACCATCTAAAAACAAATGCCCAGATAACGACAAAGATCCCGATTAGATCGTCTGCTGCCGTGCGTATAGTTGTTTGAATGCCTTATGGTTAGCCTTCACCAGTTTCCAACGGCTACAGCCATTAAAGCGCGCATACTCAGTGACTGCCGCCTCAAATGCTGCGCAAAAGTCATCATCCATGCCGCTAAATCCCTCTTCTAAAGTCAGCTGTTGTAATAACAGTAAACCGCTTTGCCGCTCGGCTTTCACATCCACTCGACCAACAAAGCAGTCACGCCACAAAATCGCGAGGGAGTAATAGCCATATTGGCGTTTTTCGGCGGGCACATAGACTTCAATTTGGTAATCAAAATCAAACCATTGCTTTAATCGCTGCCGCTGAATTAATAGATTATCGAAGGGATTGAGTAACCAGACTCGATTGGGTATTGCAGCGGTTATTTGCAGCTCGGGGCGATAAAAATACCATTGCCCTTCCGCCTTAAAGCTTGCCAACTCACCTTGAGACTGCATAGCGGCTAATTGCTCATTCACATTAGCTTTTATGCCTTTGCGCAGATAAGCGATTTGCGCTGCCGAGCCAAAGGCATGGGCAGCGAGATAACGCTCAATCAAGTGGCGAGCAAATTCGCTCTCGCTTGGCGCTTGGGTATTGATATGCTCTGGCAGCACGCGCTCGGTAAGATCATAACATTTTTGAAATTTCTCCCTGCGCACCACCATTAACTCGCCGCGCATAAACAACTGCTCTAGCGCCTTTTTGGCGGGCTTCCAATCCCACCAGGCACCGTTTTTGCCTTCTGCATGTTCAAAGTCACTGGCCTTCAGTGGTCCTTCGGCGCGAATGCGGGCGCGCACTTCCTGCATCACCTTATCGTCTGGCTCAAACCAATGTTTGCCGCCATTTTGCAGCTGTTGTTTACGTTGCAAACTAAAACGGTAGTCGGCAATGGGTAAATATGCCGCCGCATGGGACCAATATTCAAAAATCTCGCCCTGTGCCAGCGCAGTATCTAACATCTGCGGTTGATACTGTGGTATCCGGCTATGCAACACATGGTGGTGCGCCCGCTCGACCACATTAATCGAATCGATTTGCACATACCCGAGACGGCTAATCAGCTCACAGACCGAAGTCTGCGGTTGTAATAAGCCCTGCTGTTGCATATTCAATTGCAACCACTCACGGGGTGAAAAAGGACTCGACATAAATTCTCCCAAAATGCTCAAAAACAATTGCGCCCAAAGATTGATGCCATGACTGACAGATGATCAAAAGGATAATCCTCTTACTTTTGTCGGATATTTCGTAAACTTAGCGTGAATTTGTCAGCTCGCGTACAACTTGAGTTAACATAGGGCATTTCCTCGCTTAGGGCTATCGCTTACCTCGAGTCAAACAACTCCCTCTTACAAAGGTTAGCCCCTCATTAAGGATTGATGAATGAATATCTATTACCGCGAAGCCAAACTCTGCGGCCGTAAAACCGGCAATGGTACTAAACTGCCATTTTTAATGAATATGCTGTACTCACTCGGTGAAAAGAATGGCGAGTTACAACCTTTCAGCATCGACGATATTAAGGCAGTCCTGTTTAACCAACATCAATCGATTGGCTGCTCCATCAAAGCGCCTTTACCCATAGTCTCTTGGCGCAGTGAAGCCATTTGGTACGAGCTATTCAAAGGTGAAGCGCCCGTGTATCTGCCCCAATGCATCACCTTTAGCAATGGCGCAATCGACTATGCGATTGTCGTGATTGGCGATGAGTATGAGCTACGTATTTGGCCGGACTGCAATAATCGTGAGCGTGAAAAACACCAATGGTTTTCACACCATGCCGCCGTCTACTCCGAAGAAATCGATGTCTTTAAAGAATGTCTTGAGACGCTACTCAAACATATCCGCAAGGAAGATGACTTTGAGGCTAAACACCCGAAATTTGACAAACAACGCACCAGTTCAAAATAGGTTTTAGCGCACTTAAAGGCGATTGCCATAATTTTGCCACTATTGATCAGCAACTTGCCCGCAACTTCCGTGGGCAAATCTGCTTTAATACCCGCCGTAATATCGAGTTAGCCCAATAGTATGCAATGGCGACTCGCGCGTATTTCATAGGGAATGAAATCCATGTTTAACATTATTTTCTGGGTGCTCACGTTACTGAGTTTGGCGCTGTTTGGCGGCGCTATCTATTTAGTGGCGCGCGCACTCCTTAAAAAACTCAATCGTGATCAAGGAACCGATATGTCAACACAAGAGCCGTGGGCAGCAACTACGACAAAGGGAACGGCATTAAAAAACACCACCTTATTAAAAGCCATCACCATTGGCATACTGTCGATTGTGGCCTTGCTACCGCTCGGGATCATTATGGATATGACGTCCGATCGCGAAATGCTTTACAACAGTGTGGTCGATGAAATCGGCCGCTCATGGGGCGAGCAGCAAACCCTCTCGGGCCCAGCGTTGGTAATCCCCTACAGTTATTTTGTGATGCAGGAAGAAGTCAGTAACGACGGCAAAACCCGCCACGAAGTGAAGCGCACCTATCAAGATGAGCTGGTGATTCTGCCGAAAAAGCTCACTCTCGATTTAGACCTAAAACATGATTTCCGTACCCGTGGCATTTATCAATCGCTGGTGTATAACGCGGCGCTTACGGGGCAGGCTGACTTTCGCTTAAATCGTTATGACATTCCTAACCTTATCGCCTTTGATAACAAAAATGCCCGTTTAGTCTTTGGTGTGTCATCAAACCAAGCAATTGATAAAGTAGAAAAGATTGAGGTGACAGGCGATTCAGTCTTACTCTCTGGCTCGCTGATGTCGGGCACAGGCTTGACGACTGGCGGTCTAGAGAAAGGCTTTAACCAAGGGATCCAAGTCGGCGAAGCAAGTGATTTTAGCGTGAACTTTGCCATGACACTGCGCGGCTCTCAGTCGATTAGTGCCCTGCCATTAGGCGAACAAACCCTGCTGAAGATCCATGCCGACTGGCCGCACCCGAGTTTTAAAGGCTTACTCCCAGCAGAGCGCGAAATCACTACTAACGGATTTACCGCCAACTGGAATATCAGTCACTTAACTCGCAACTATCCGCAGGAGTTTATTAAGAGTAATCAGTCGACGCTTACCGAAGTCGTAGCCAATGCCATGTTATTTGAACCTGTAACCCATTACGGCAAGATTGAGCGCTCAGTTAAATACGGCCTACTGTTTATCGTACTGACTTTTATCATGTTATTTATCTTCGAGCTGGGTCAAAAGACCAGCCTAAGCACAGTGCAATATATGCTGGTTGGCAGTGCGATGGCACTGTTCTACCTACTATTACTGTCACTCTCGGAGCATCTTGCCTTCCTGCAAGCCTATCTGATCGCCGCCTGTATTCCTGTGCTGTCGGTATCCGCTTATGTGGGCAGTGCCACCGCTAGCGTTAAACGTGGCGCGATAGTAGGCACTATGCTGGTGAGCTTGTATGCGGTGTTGTACTCAATACTGCAATTAGAAGATTACGCCCTACTGATGGGTACTGGCTTGTTATTAGTGGTTTTACTGATTTTGATGTTCGTAACCCGTCATCAACCCAAGGACACAGTGCAATAGCACCTACCGCTCCACCCTTGAAGACCCCCGACAGCGCACTTTTTGCTGTCGGGATTTTTTTATTGGCAAGACCACATGTGACATGTAGCCTATTGCGTTTACTCGGAGGCAAATATTTTGACTCATCCAGCCTATCTTCTACGTCGTTTGGCGCTTGTATGGTTACTGCTAGCAGCGATTCCAAGCCTACTGTTACTTACGCAAAATCAATTATTTCCGTTGCTCGATCTACAATCGCCCTTAGCCAGAGCCTTGTACTGGCTCACCACAACCGGCACAGCGCCCTATGGTGTTGCGACTGTTTTAGTCGTGTTGGCGCTTGCCTATTGTTATATGCCTAAAGCATTATTTATTAACTTGTTTTTAGCCATCAGCCTAAGCCAAGTATTAAGCCTAAGCACTAGCCATGCCCTTAAAAGTTTTTTTAAAGAGCCAAGGCCCAATCTGGTATACCTATCTGAGCAAGCACTCCCAGATGATGCACAGTTAACTCCGCAAACCTTCTATCAACTCGCAAAACCAGAACGCTCACAGGCCATTGCTGAGGCGCTGACCGAGCTGCAAACGAGAACCTCAGCGGTAAAACTGTCCCCAAAAATCCACCAACATTGGGAAGATGAAATCGGCTATTCCTTCCCGTCTGGACACACCATTTTTGCCGTAACCTTAGTGCTAACCGCCAGCTACTATCTGCTTTTAGCGGGTTTACCTCTATTCACCAGTGCGTTATTGGTTTGGGGATTATTGATGGGCCTAAGCCGTATGCTACTCGGCATGCACTGGCCGCAGGATGTGCTCTTTTCCACCCTACTCGCCGCTATCATCAGCAGCTTAAGCATATTTTTGGTCAGTAAAATGCGTCTATTCACGCAAAGGTTTGCGAAAACCTCTTCGCAATAACGCCTAGACCGACAATTCGCCATCAGACCTTTATACCAATCGTATTAAATATCTGTTCATTCAGCGGGAGTTAAACGCGCTTTAGACAAGGCGAAGGCTTGAAGGCATAGTGGTGCTCTGTCGAAAGCCTTAAACGCAGTATAAAGCACGTTCAACCCCGCCCTTCGGGAGCCTCACAGGCATCCCACTCCGGTGTTGCATTGACTTAAAAGGGAATGACCATTTCTGCGTCAATGCGCCTTGGATTGAAATGCCTGTGAGGCTCTGAACTGATTAGATATTTAATGTGATTGGTATTACACAAGATTTTTGGCAAACAGCGCTAACACTGGCAAACTAGGGGTAGAGTCCGCTACCCCTAAATTTTCCATGACTGAAACTCACCCATATAAACTCGACCAACTCGATTTAACCATTTTGCGTTTACTGCAAACCCACGGCAGGTTATCGAATCTTGAACTGGCAACGAAAGTCGGCCTGTCGCCGTCCCCTTGCTCACGCCGCGTTAAAGCCCTAGAAGAAGCGGGTTATATTGCCGATTATGTCACGCGTCTGTCAGCGGATAAATTCAACCTACATTTGACTGCGTATATCCATGTAAGGATGGAAAAACACACGCCTGCAATCCTCAACCAATTTGAAGCCAATATACTGGGCTACGAAGAAGTCCAAGAGTGCGCGCTGATCACGGGTTCTGAAGCCGACTATCAACTCAAAGTGTTAGTCCAAGATATGGCGCACTTTCGTACTTTTCTGTTAGATAAACTCACCACCAATGTGCATATCGCAGGTGTGCATTCCAGCTTCGTGTTGAAAAAGGTCAAGGAGCACACGGCCATCCCCTTAAGCCATATCACCATTGAACCCTAAGTGCAGTAAAAGTGGCGGCTTCTGCGATAGCGTGAGACCAATGCAGCTATGGTTACAGCGTAGCTCCTCCAAACTACTCACCCTGCGAAAGGTATTTTTAGCGATAAGATCACAATTTATTAGGTTTTTACCATCGCAATTAATCGCTAAAGCGAGGCAGTCAGCCACCGCCACGTGCAACATAATCGCGAACTTCACCACAAATCAAAATTTAACACCAAAATTAAAGCAAAATACGAATAACAATTGCCGATTAACATCAATTTAACGCACTAAAATTGCGTTGAACTTCTTATTTATCCGCCTAAGATACGCCTTCTTTTTACGGGAGGCACAATGCAATCGGCCAATACAAATTCGACTAACCATTTCAGCTCACGCTTAGGTTTTATTATGGCGGCAGCTGGCAGTGCCGTTGGTGTCGGCAACATTTGGGGATTCCCCACCCAAGCGGCAACCCATGGCGGCGGGGCCTTTTTGCTGGTGTACCTAGTACTGATTTTTATCCTAGGCATTCCCATGCTGATGGCCGAACTGATGATTGGTCGCCACGGACAAACCAACCCCGCCGATGCCATGGGTAAACTCGGTTGCAACTCGCTCACCCGTAATTTAGGCAAGACAATAGGGTTGATTTCTATCGTAACAGCAGGGTTGATCTACACCTTCTACAGCATTCTTTCTGGCTGGTTTGTGAGCTACGCTATCGCCCCAATTGCCACGGCTATGGGCTCGCACGATACCGCTGCTTGGCTAATGGATTTCTCGCTGTCGCGCAATCTGGTATTCACGCTAATTTTTAGCGCGCTGGTATTTTTGGTATTGCTGCAGGGCGTACAAGAAGGTATCGAAAAATGGTCTAAACGCTTAATGCCGCTATTGTTGATCATGCTGATCGCGGGAGTGGCCTATATCTTCACCCTCAATGGCGCGAGTGAAGGTATTACCGCACTATTAACGCCTAACGTTGCCAAGGCTATCGCGCCAGATACCTTGATCAACGCACTCGGACAAACCTTTTTCTCACTCACCATAGGCACTGGTGCCATGATGGTTTATGGCAGCTATTTGAGCCAAAAAGAGAATATTGCCAAATTAACCATCTGGGTTGCCTTTACCGATAGCGGCATCGCCTTTCTCGCCGCCTTTTTAATCATCCCAGCCATGTATGTGGCCCAGCATAATGGCGTGCAGATTTTTAGTGCAGAAGGCAAGTTGATCGATTCGGATGCATTGGTCTTTACTGTTTTACCCGCCTTATTCTCAACCCTAGGCGACACGGCCAACCTCATTATTAGCGTAGTGTTCTTTATGCTGCTGATCATCGCCGGCCTGACGTCAGCCATTTCCATCGCCGAGGTGCCAACGAGTTATGTGATGCAAAAATGTGGATTCAGCCGCCAACGTGCTACCTTGATCATCGGCCTATTGTTGACCTCATTATCCTTATTACTGGCGGTATTTTTTGAGACGCTATTTAGTTTCACTATCATGCTAACCACGCAAATGGCCCAACCGCTGGTAGCCCTCGGTATTGCGATTTACTTAGGTTGGATTTGGCGCCAAAGCCAGTTACTCAAGGCGATAAGTGGACAAGAGGGTGTCGATGCCACCGGGCTTTTCTGGCGTATTTGGCCAAGGTACGTGAAGTATATTTGCCCAGTACTAATCATCGCGATCAGGCAATTTGTGTAACCTCTTTCCAAACGCTAACAATCCATGCTGAGTTCGGGGATTGTTAGCTCCTCATCAAAAAACTAAGCCCAACCTTTTATTCTGTTTAAATATATAATGCCAACCAACTTAAAAAACACCTAAGGTATAGCACTTTATTTTTGTATAAGTATAATCAGCCCCCAATGGGAGCAATTGAAATTGATTTCCTTTAAACGTTGCAGATTAATTTTGCAATAGACTTTCATATAAAATGGATTTTATTATGCTAGCGTGGCTCATCTTGATATTAATAACGATTGTTCCAGTAAAAATTGGAGCTGAGTTATTTGAAGCAGAAAACAAAAGTATTATACATTGTGGTTTAGCCGTTACGATTGGAACAATACTAGCATTCACAATAGTTATTGCTATCAAAGGATTGCTTGGGCTAATTGTGACATATATTGCAATATCAGTAGTTTACAGTAAAATTTTTCAACTATCCTTTGGTAAAGGGTTAACTTTTACATTAGTAGTATTTGTAATTCAATTAGGAATAGTACACGGTTTAACTGATTTGGGTCTCCACCTTATTTCTCCATATATTAGCACCTCAACATAACGAAAAATCAGCACTATAAAATATAATCTACAAATAATGGCCCTAGTAGTGAGTAACTTAATTGCAGCTCGTCTCGCAACGACTGTATAGCCATATTAGTAAAATAGTCAAAGTAATGATAAGCGATTTTTCAATCAATAACGTTGAACTACTGAGGGAAGGCTGGATTGACGCGAAAGGGAATGTAAGCAGCCTTAAGAGATAAAGGCTGCTTTTGAAGGCGGACAGATTACTGCTCGATACCCACGATTAACCAAGGCGCGTTGGCTTGTGTAAGGTTACGCTCTAAATGCCAGATTTCCTTAATGTCTTCTTCGACACCTTCAACCGTATCACGGTAGCGGCCGCTAAACTTAACACTCACTTCCGCCAGATTAGCATTGTGTGTCGCGCGGACCAGTTCAGCATCTAAAAACATCACTTCTGTATGCTGTTCACCAACGAGCTCACGGCGTTGGTTGCTGAGTTCATTATAAAGCTCAATCGAAACATACTCTTGGATTTTGCTTAAGTCGTTTTCGTTCCATGCTACTTGCAAGGTTTTGTAATGACTACGAGCCCCTTCCAAAAAGCCGGGTAAATCAAAACCCGCAGGCAAATGGAAAGGCACTGTGCTCGCCGCTTGCGCAAAACCATTGCTGCCACTGTTTGCACTGCTGGCAAAACCGGTTTGTTCCGCTTGCTGGCGTTGCAGATTCGGATTAGGTTGACCTGCCCCCGCATAGGCCGGTCTTGGCTGCGCACTGGCTTTTGATGCCATCACTGTACGGATGATTTTAAACAGCACGAATGCCAACAGCGCGATAATCAAAATATCCATAAATTGAATATTTTCAAAACCTTCGCCCATAAATAGCGCAGCCAATAAGCCACCCGCTAATAAACCGCCTAACATGCCGCCCATCATACCTTTCTTGCCCGCAGCAGGTGCTGGCGCAGCGGTAGGCGGGGTTGTAGGGGTATTGGTTGCCGCAGGCTGAGCCGGCGCCGTTTGATGACTTTTGCCAATAGACTTATTACTGCCGAATTTTTTTGCTTCTGCGACGGGACTAGCAGCCAAGCTAACCGCAAAAATCATCGCCAGCATAATAAATAACTTTTTCATTTATAAGTTCTTTGTATGTATGACCAGAGGTGCAGGCATCATAGCGGGATGACATTATATGTCAACAGACAAAGCGGAACATAAACTGACAAACTTCGTTTGTTCTTCTAAATCAAAGTCAAAGTCGTGAGGCTTCGTCCCTAATTGTTCAACATGACTCGACTAAGAATGCGACAAAAGACACGTCAGTTCTGACTATGTAATGTGAGAAATGATTAAGCACTGTCATTCCAGTTACACGCAGCAAGCACATCCCTGTGTGCTCGACCGTGACATCCCTGTCACGAACGGTCACTTACATGCCAGCGCTTAATCCCGTTAACTTCCGTGTATCCTGATAGCCAGAACTCCGAAACCCGAAGCCAAGATCTAAGTACCATCTAAGCAGATATAGCTTTGGAAGAGTCATTAACACAGTCGCCATAGTGAAAAAATGCATGTCCTATCTTTTAGTAAGCACATCCCTGTGTGCTCCACGGCGGCATCTGCTGTATATGGACATACGAATGTCGCGATCACATGGATATGAATGAGCGACCATGCCGCCAACGGTCACTTACATGCCAGTGCTTAACCTTGCCCCCCTACAGTAATCTGCCCCTTCATACAAACGTACATACTGTAAATTTAAGCATGGGAGGCTCGTTAATTCGCGCCGAACAACGCGACTACAACAGTAATAGAGGGCGTGTCTTCAACACTAATCTGAGTTCTTCTAGGCCTCGGCATAGCAACTCCTCCACATAAACACTTTTACTGAGTTTAGTAGATGAGCCTAAATAACGCGATTTGTAATAGGTGGCTAGATTTTGCACCGCTAGATCTTGCCCTATTTATTTTTTTACTCTATTAACATTTAAACTTTCAAATAGCTCATAATATTCTCTTGAACTACAACGACCATCAAAAATATATGGAGGAGACCCTTGGGGGAATCCAATCAAATGGCTTAACCAGCCTCCTTTAGCTTGTAACCATCTATAGGTAATTAATAATTCACCAGTTTCAGAATCTTCCCATTGTGTTGTAGTTACGACTATTGGAATAGCTTTATTTAACGTATAAATTGCAATACCTTTGCTCTTATTGATATCTATCTTCGTAGACATTGTCCAATTACTATCCAGAGGTATATCTCGACGAACAACTGATTTTCCATAAACTTTATTTTTATCGTATATAAGTGTATCTTTTTCAGTACATAAGTTATTAAACTGAAACCACCCAACAATTTCATCTGCAATAGGAAAAAGGAAAATAAAAATAAAACCACTCCAGATTACTACCGGCTTTTTATTCCCATCAGGTAAATTAAAAATCGAAGAAAATAATACCGCTATTTTTTTTGCTATAAAAACCCATGCGGTCAGTATTAAAATAAATATTATTCCACTCATATAACATCCAAGATTGTTAGATTATTATTACGTCAGGAGTGTATTCACAACACTCATCACCTTTCTCTAGCCCCTTCACTAACACCTTTCATTAAAAAGAGCGGACTGGCACTTTTTATGCCTTAACAATCGACCTATAACACCTAAGCCAAAGGAATACACCATCCCCTCGGAGTTGCCGCAGGGCGAATAGGCAAATTGCGTGAGTCTCGCCATGGATGGCGAGCTAGCTTTCACAGGTGCATGGACGCATCCTTCGGAAGCGATAGCAAATTTGCCAATGAGCCCAAGAGGCTTTCAACTCCGTTGGGGACGTCTTGGCTGCTTGTGAAAACAATAGCAAGGAGGATAGGACGAGCAGTCCTCCTTGGTCGGGTGTGGGGTGAAGCCCCACGACTTTGATTCACCTCGGCCGTAAGGCCGCAAATTTATCGCCTGATCAACATAAAAATAAATAATTACAAACACTTCTTATCCGATTTATCATCGGAAGAAAGTGCTCGACTAATGCTGCCGAAGATTGCGGTTAAAATCCCGATGCCCACATCCATCTGCCGGGCATTGCTATCATCACCGCTGGCCTCGCGTTGACTCTGATTACCTGCTGTACCTCGCACAAAATCACAACTGGCATTGCTCATATTGCTGGAGGCACAACCACTTAAGATCAGAATCAAACCGCCAATCAATAAACGTGAGCTAACTAAGCGCAAACTCACTCTGCGTAACATCCTTATACGCGAAACAGACATATTAGTTCAGCACCTCTTCTAGGGCGCGCAAACAGAGCGCGACATTCTCACGACGGGCACCAAAGCCCATTAAACCGATGCGCCAAGCTTTACCTGCAAGTGCACCAAGACCAGCACCTATTTCAAGGTTGTAATCCTTAAGTAGACGCGCACGCACCGCGGCATCATCAACACCTTCGGGGATATAAATGGCATTAAGCTGTGGCAAGCGCGAATCTTCAGCGACCACAAATTTCAGGCCGAGCTTTTCAAGGCCGGCGCGCAGCACTAAATGCATGTCTTGATGACGTTTCCATGCATTTTCTAAACCTTCGGCCGCCAATAAACGCAGCGATTCGTGCAGGGCATAAAGCGCATTAACAGGCGCAGTGTGGTGATAGCTACGCTTACCGCCGGCACTGGTCCAATAGGCCATGACCAGACTTTGATCGAGGAACCAACTTTGCACTGGCGTTTTACGGTTTTTAAGCTTTTCCACCGCAGCGGGTGAGAAGGACACGGGCGATAACCCCGGTACACAGGAAAGGCACTTTTGGCTGCCAGAATAAATGGCATCGATGCCCCATTCATCGACTTTTAACTCGACGCCACCAAGGGAAGTCACCGCATCGACAATCGATAAACAGCCGTATTGCTTCGCCAGCGCGCACAGGGTTTTAGCATCACTTAACGCGCCTGTTGAGGTTTCGGCGTGCACAAAAGCAAGGAATTTAGCATCGGGGTTGGCCTTAAGTGCTGCTTCAACGGCAGCAGGGTCGACCGGTGTGCCCCATTCATTATCCACCAGCACCGCAATCGCACCAACGCGCTCGACGTTTTGGCGCATACGCTCACCAAACACACCGTTGCGGCAGACAATCACCTTTTCGCCGGGTTCGACTAGGTTCACAAAGCAGGTTTCCATGCCCGCACTGCCGGGGGCCGACACTGCCATGGTCATTTCATTTTTGGTCTGAAACGCATATTGGATCAGGCTTTTAAGCTCATCCATCATAGCGACAAACAATGGGTCGAGGTGACCGACGGTCGGTCTTGCCTGTGCGGCTAACACTTCAGGATAAACATCCGATGGACCTGGGCCCATCAAAATGCGGCGAGGGGGATTAAAGGCAGAAAAATGCGGTGCAGGTAACATCATGTCTCCTTAATGCGTAGGGTCGAGGTCTGACTATTATTAGAGCATTCACTCTTGATTTGTTAAACCAAATTACCACAAAAAGGGGCGCCTGTGCGCCCCTCCTTTAGCCTAAGTTGTAACCTAACGCTAAGTGACTACACAGGCAGGTTGTTTTTCCCTTTTCCGGCATTCAAAAACAGCTGATAAGCAGGGCTTTGCGTCTCTTCTTGATAGACAAATCCCAGCTCAGTTAAAAACTGCTGAAACGGCAAGGCATCGCCCTCGGGCACTTCAAACCCCGCCAGCACTCGGCCAAAGGCTGCGCCGTGATTACGGTAATGGAATAAACTGATATTCCACTTGCTTTGCAAGGTGGTTAAAAACTTCAGCAGCGCACCGGGATGCTCGGGAAACTCGAAGCTAAATAGGCGCTCCTCTAATGGCTCTGGCGGATGACCACCGACCATATAACGCACATGCAATTTCGCGGTTTCATCACCGGATAAGTCCTGCACCTCAAAGCCATGGTCTTCTAAGGTATTGATAATTTGCTCTAGCTCACCCTGACCTTTGGTTAGGCGGATACCCGCAAACACCACCGCCATATTGCGGCTGCTAAAACGGTAGTTAAATTCGGTCATCACCCGCTTTTCGAGCAGCTCACAAAAACGCAGGAAGCTCCCTGGACGCTCGGGCACTTTAACCGCCAGCACCGCTTCTTTTTGTTCACCCAGCTCGCAGCGCTCCGACACATACCGCAGGCTGTGGAAGTTCACATTCGCGCCACTTAAAATCGCCGCCACCTTCTCGCCGCGACCACTCTCACCTGTAGCATTGGTGCTGACATATTTTTTAAGCCCAGCCAAAGATAAAGCACCTGCGGGTTCGGCAATGGCGCGGGTATCCTCAAAAATATCTTTCACTGCTGCGCAGATTTCGTCGGACGTGACCGTCACCACGGCATCTACACACAGCTTGGCGACACGAAATGGCTCGGTGCCGATACACTTAACCGCCACACCATCGGCAAATAAACCGACTTGCGCCAGCGTCACCGGCTCGCCCGCTTCCATCGCCGCCTTTAAGCAGGCCGCATCTTCAGGCTCAACGCCAACGATTTTAACCTGTGGCATCACCGCCTTGTAATAAGCAGCAATCCCAGCAATTAAACCGCCACCGCCCACGGGCACAAAAATCACTTCAAGGTCGCGCTGCTGTTGCAGCATTTCTTGGGCAATGGTGCCTTGACCAGCGATAACAGCTTCGTCATCGAAGGGGGCGATATACACCCGCCCCTCCTGCTGCGCCATTGCCATCGCAAAACCATTGGCTTGATCGAAAGCTTGGCCGTGCAATACCACGTTGCCACCTAAGCGGCGAACCGCATCGACTTTAATATCCGGCGTGGTTTCGGGCATCACAATCACCGCATCCACACCACGACTGGCCGCCGACATTGCCACGCCTTGGGCATGGTTGCCCGCCGAGGCACACACCACGCCGCGTTGGCATTCAGCTTGGCTCAACTGAGCAATGCGGTTATAGGCGCCGCGCAGCTTAAAGGAATGCACAGGCTGCATATCTTCGCGCTTTAAAAACACTTGGCAGCCTAAACGCGCCGAGAGTTTATTGAGGCTCGAGAGTGGTGTCACTTTCGCAACATCATAAACCGACGACAGCAGGATTTTTTGCAGGTAGCTTTGCGCAAGCTGACTCTTTTCTAAGGCAGAAGTGACCGATTGCGCCTTATCGGACTGAACTTGAGAAGCCTGGGCTTCAGCCTGCTCCGTTTGCGACGATGCGAGAGATAACATATCAGTCCTCCAACTTACTGCGATCGCGCACCGCGCCCTTATCGGCACTGGTGGCAAGCATGGCGTAGGCTTTAAGTGCCATCGACACATAACGCTGACGCGAAAGCGGTTTCCACGCCATTGGCCCACGGGCGAGCATGGTTTCACGGCGCGCCGCTAACTCGGCATCACTCACCGCAAGCTTGATACTGCGCGCTGGGATATTGATTTCAATGCGATCGCCGTTTTCAATCAAGGCAATCGTGCCGCCCGCCGCCGCCTCAGGCGACACATGGCCGATGGATAAGCCGGATGTCCCACCAGAGAAACGTCCGTCGGTAATTAGCGCGCAAGCCTTGCCTAAGCCGCGGGATTTTAAGTAACTGGTGGGGTACAACATTTCTTGCATACCCGGACCACCTTTTGGCCCTTCGTAACGAATCACCACCACATCACCCGCCACCACTTCGCCACCTAAGATGCCAGCGACTGCGTCGTCTTGGCTTTCGTACACCCGAGCGCTACCGATAAAGGTCAGGTTAGATTCATCCACACCGGCGGTTTTAACGATACAGCCATTGTCGGCCAGATTGCCCGATAACACGGCCAAACCGCCCTCTTGGCTGAAGGCAAACTCGCGGCTACGGATACACCCTTCTCGCCTGTCATCGTCTAGTGATGGCCAGCGGCAGTCTTGACTAAACGCTTTAGTGGTGGGAATGCCCGCAGGTCCCGCCATAAAGAATTGTTTTACGTTGTCATCTTGAGTTTGCATGACATCGTACTTGGCGAGCACCGACTTGAGATTGCCGCCCGCATCGGCAGCAACATGTGGCACATCGGTATGCAGCAGTCCGGCGCGGTCTAACTCGCCTAAGATGCCCATCACGCCACCGGCGCGGTGCACATCTTCCATATGATATTTAGCGGTCGACGGCGCCACCTTACACAGATGCGGCACTTGGCGCGACATACGGTCGATACTCGTCCATAGTGAATGCCACGTCAGCTTCCTGCGCCGCAGCCAATAAGTGCAACACAGTATTAGACGAACCGCCCATGGCGATATCTAGCGCCATGGCGTTTTCAAAGGCTTTAAAGCTGGCGATATTGCGCGGCAGTGCCGAGGCATCATCTTGTTCGTAGTAACGTTTGGTCAGTGCCATCACGCGGCGGCCCGCTTCTAAAAACAGTTCGCGTCGGTCGCTATGGGTCGCGAGCATGGAGCCATTGCCCGGCAGCGACAGACCTAGGGCTTCGGTTAAACAGTTCATCGAGTTGGCGGTAAACATGCCCGAGCAGGAACCACATGTAGGGCAAGCACTGCGTTCAATTTTGGCGCTATCTTCATCGCTCACACTCGAGTCGGCTGCCGCCACCATGGCATCGACTAAATCGAGCTTAATAAGTTTGTCCGACAGCTTAGTTTTACCCGCTTCCATCGGCCCGCCCGACACGAACACCACGGGAATATTGAGGCGCAGCGCCGCCATCAACATGCCGGGGGTGATTTTGTCGCAGTTAGAGATACAAACCAGCGCATCGGCGCAGTGGGCATTGACCATATATTCGACGCTATCGGCGATAAGCTCCCGCGAAGGCAGACTGTAGAGCATGCCACCGTGGCCCATGGCGATACCATCATCGACGGCGATGGTGTTGAATTCTTTGGCAATACCGCCCGCCTCTTCGATGGCGCCCGCCACCAGTGAACCCATATCTTTTAAGTGCACATGGCCGGGAACAAACTGAGTAAAGGAGTTGGCAATCGCAATAATCGGCTTACCAAAATCATTGTCTTTCACCCCTGTGGCGCGCCATAGCGCACGGGCACCCGCCATATTGCGGCCTTCGGTACTGGTTGCTGAACGTAACTTTGGCATTGACTCTATCCCTTATCTCAAATCGAAAATCGTGCCCTTAGGGCCTTACTACGGAGCCGATGCGCCGCAGCCACCGGATGCTTATGCGTGTACTTTTTGTTGCTGCAAGTTTAGCGGTAACAAGACCTTGCATTGAGTGACATCAATCAATTTATTTAATTGATTGCTGAGCAGCTCAATGGCGCGCTCGCTATCCACTTCCATATCCAGCGACAGACTCGCATCGTCGTTCATCCGCATCTGCATTTGGGTGACCGTAAAACCACGATGGCGAGTCACGCGCAAAACACGCTCAAGCACTTCGGGGCGTTGTTGAACCGTTAATTCTAGGGAGTGGATCATGTTTGTTTCTCCATTTCGTCCATCATATCGCTGTTTGATGCACCAGGGGGCACCAGTGGCCAAACGTTAAAAGCATCGTCAATTGCAACGTGTAACAAATACGGGCCCTTAGCCGCTAACATTTCGGTTAAGGCCTCCTCCACTTCATCGGAAGAGAAAATCGTGCGGCCGGGAATATCAAATGCAGAGGCCAATAACACAAAATCAGGATTGTCAGATAAATCGGTTTCGCTGTAGCGTTCTTCAAAAAATAGCTGTTGCCACTGCTTCACCATCCCCAGTTTTTGGTTGTCGATCAGTAGGATCTTCACCGGTAATTTGCGGCGCTTGATGGTGGTCAGCTCTTGCACGTTCATCATAAAAGAGCCATCACCAGACACTGTGACCACAGTTGCATCGGGGCGGGCGACTTGGGCACCGATAGCAGCGGGTAAACCAAAGCCCATAGTGCCTAAACCTGCGCTAGATAAATGATCTTCAGGGCGACGGAACCACATATGCTGGGCGACCCACATTTGATGCTGGCCCACATCGCAGCACACTACGCTGTCTTCGGGCAGTTTATTGGCTAAACGGCGCAGCATAGCGGGGGCATAGATTAAGCTGCCGGGATGTTGATAATCCCATTGATGTTTACGAGCAAGATGTTCAACCTCTGCTTGCCAAGGCGTGATGTTCAGTGACATAGCCAAAGCAGGGAAAATCTGGCGTAAATCCCCGGCGATAGCCACATCGGGCTGGCGTAATTTACCCAGCTCGGCGGCGTCGATATCTAAATGAATGACTTTGGCCTTGTTGGCAAAAGTCGCTAAACGGCCTGTTACTCGGTCATCAAAGCGCGCACCGGCAACCACTAATAAATCACAATCCTGCACCGCGAGGTTGGCCGCCTTACCGCCGTGCATACCTAACATGCCTAAATAACCGGGCGTGCCATGGGCGATGCTACCCAAACCTTTTAACGTCGCGACCGATGGCATACCCGTGGCTTTGATAAAATCCCGCAACTGATCGACCGCCCCCGCCATCCCCACACCGCCGCCCACGTACAGCATAGGTTGCTTTGCTTGCGCCAACAGCGCACGGGCAGCATCGATATCGCTCATCTCAGCTTGGGGTTCATTGGTCACGGCCAGTAACGGTGTGCGGTATTCAAGGTGAGCGATTTGGATATCCTTAGGGATATCCACTAGCACTGGGCCGGGTCGACCCGATGCGGCGATTTCAAAAGCTTGGTACAAGGTTGGGATAAGATCGTTGACATCCGTCACCATAAAACTGTGCTTGGTACAGCTTAGCGACATCCCCAACACATCAATCTCTTGAAACGCATCAGTGCCAATCACGGCGGTTGAAACCTGACCCGTGATAGCGACAACAGGCACTGAATCCAATAGCGCATCGGCAAGCGAAGTAATTAAGTTAGTGGCGCCAGGGCCAGAGGTGGCAAAGCACACGCCGGTTTTACCACTGGCTCTGGCGTAACCTACGGCGGCAAAGGCTGCGCCTTGTTCGTGGCGGCTTAAGAGATGTTCGACAGGGCTTCCATAGAGGGCATCGTAGATTGGCATAATGGCACCACCTGGGTAACCAAATACTGTGGTAACACCATGTGCTGCCAACACTTTTATAACCGCGTCTGCGCCTCTTATCATCTGCCCTGGTTCCATATTTTCTCTCGCTACCTTAATTCTGAATTGTCGAAAATCGACTCGTAATTTGTGCTGGTTCGAAATGTAAGTCCCAAAACCTGGGGCCTGAAAACGAAGAACCCCCCGGTCCTTTCGGAGCGGGGGGTTCTTTCGAAACTTTTAACCTTTTAGGTCTACCAGTTTGCCATGCGCCGCCCCCGCTGTGATTTAATAATCACGACGGTAATAATCACGAGAATGAGCTTGGCAGCTTGGTTAAACATCAATATGGATTCCTAATCGGTATTCTATATGAGTATCGCGTTAATTCTTGCGTCCCTGACTGAGACGGCTTACGGCAGGAGGCTTACCCCGCCGCGAGCTATTAGCTTTACCATAAAGCGACAGCCAAACACAATAAAAAATTTTCTAATGTCAAAAAAATTCAGCTTCCCTGCCGAGACAATGCAAAACAACAAAGTAAAACGTTAACAAAATCGCGTTAGTGGCGAAAAACGCCGACTAACCCATGTCAGTTTTGCCCGCTCGACAACCAACGAAGCAGGAATCAATTTGTCACGCCAAGCCTCACATCCTTAGGGGCTAGGCTTTTATCCATTAAGCTCCAACAATACTTTTCATATCAGTCATATAGCCGCGAAGCTCGGCACCGATATATTCCACAGCTGTGTGGCGAATCGCATCGTTAATCGCGATTAATTGCAGATTATCAACACTATTAGAACTGTCCTTCAGACCCGCACCTAAATACTCTGGTGACATGGCATTCACATAGTCACGCAGCAGTGGCACGGCGGCATGGTTGAACAGATAACAACCGTATTCTGCGGTATCCGAGATCACCACGTTCATCTCATACAGACGTTTGCGGGCAATGGTGTTAGCGATCAGCGGTGTTTCATGCAGTGACTCATAGTAAGCCGACTCTTCAACAATCCCCGCAGACACCATAGTGTCGAACGCCAGTTCCACACCCGCTTTGATCATCGCAACCAAGAAAATACCCTTATCGAAATAAGTTTGCTCGTCGATATGTTCGCTCGAAACAGGCGCATTTTCGAAGCCCGTTTCACCAGTTTCGGCGCGCCAACGCAGCAGGTTCGCATCATCGTTAGCCCAGTCTTGCATCATAGTGCGAGAGAACTCACCGCTGATGATGTCATCCATGTGCTTTTCAAATAATGGTTGCAGGATTTCTTTTAAATCTTCTGCAATTTCAAACGCTTTAATCTTGGCAGGGTTAGACAGTCTGTCCATCATGTTGGTGATACCGCCGTGCTTAAGCGCCTCGGTCACGGTTTCCCAACCTTGTTGGATTAACTTAGCGGCATAGCCAGGCTCAACACCATCGGCCACCATTTTTTCATAACCTAGGATGGCACCCGTCTGCAACATACCGCAGAGGATCGTTTGCTCACCCATCAGATCCGATTTTACTTCAGCGATAAAAGAGGATTGCAACACGCCAGCACGGTCGCCGCCTGTGGCGCTCGCATAGGCTTTCGCGATGTCTAAACCATCCCCATTTGGGTCGTTTTCGGGGTGCACTGCAATCAAGGTCGGCACACCAAAACCGCGTTTGTATTCTTCACGCACTTCGGTGCCTGGGCACTTAGGCGCAACCATGATCACTGTAATATCGGGGCGGATCTGCATGCCTTCTTCAACGATATTGAAACCATGGGAGTAAGACAGAGTCGCGCCTTGCTTCATCAGCGGCATCACTGCGCTCACTACATTGGAATGCTGCTTATCGGGTGTTAGGTTCAGCACTAAATCGGCGGTCGGGATTAGCTCTTCAAAGGTGCCAACTTTAAAGCCGTTGTCTGTGGCTTTTTGCCATGAGGCACGTTTTTGGGCAATGGCTTCAGGGCGCAGGGCGTAAGCGATATTCAGCCCAGAGTCACGCATATTCAGACCTTGGTTAAGGCCCTGAGCACCACAGCCTAAAATCACAATATTCCAATCTTTGATGTAATTGCAGCCATCACTAAACTCAGAGCGGTCCATAAAACGGCACTGGCCAAGTTGTGCTAATTGTTGACGCAAATTCAGAGAGTTAAAATAGTTAGCCATCTGAGATACCACCTTTCAGTCGGGAATTGGGGACTCAACCAATATCAACCTATTGTTAACGATTGGTTGTGATTGAAATCACTATAACCTATGGCTATCGTTGCTTAAAATGATATATTCGAAACCTCATATTGCGTTTTTTGCAATGTCATTTTCAGTTTCAATACCCCAGATAAGCGGCCAATAGGACGAGGTTATGGACATACGCACCCTCAAATTGTACCTACACTTATGTGACAGTTTGCACTTTGCCAAGACGGCGGAGCAGATGCATGTCAGTCCCTCGACCTTAAGCCGCGCATTGCAGCGGCTCGAAGATGAAGTGAACGCAAAGCTGTTTGAGCGGGATAACCGCAGCGTGACCTTAACCCATGCGGGACGTGAGTTTAAATTGTTCGCAGAGCAGACGCTGCACCATTGGCGCGACCTGCGGCATAGTATTGATCTTAAGCAGGACGTACTGCGCGGCACCTTAAATCTCTATTGCTCAGTCACCGCAGCCTATAGCCATTTGCCGCAATTATTGGAGCGTTTTCGCCAAGAGCATCCCTTTGTCGAAATTGCGCTCACTACGGGGGATGCGGCTAATGCACTGGCCGAGGTACAACAAAATCGTGCCGATATTGCCATTGCCGCGCTGCCGGATCCTTTTCCTGCCACACTGCATTTTGCCAAGATTGATGATGTGCCGCTTTCATTAATCGCTCCCACTATGCGCTGTGCGGTGCAGCAACAGATTAACCAAGCTCAGATAGACTGGTCACGAGTGCCTTTTATCATTCCTGACCATGGACCAGGGCGACGACGAGCCGATAATTGGTTCAAACAGATGGGGATTAGTCCGAATATTTATGCCCAAGTGTCGGGACAGGAAGCCATAGCATCTATGGTGGCACTTGGTTGCGGTGTGAGCATTAGCCCTGAGGTGGTAATCAATAACAGTCCAGTGCGGGATCGTATTCAGTTGTTACCTTCGCCTGTCAAAATTGCCCCCTTTGAGCTGGGCTGCTGCTGTAAGGTCAAACGCTTGGACGACCCGATTGTCAATGCGTTTTTAGAGGCGATTTAAGCTTACAGGAGATAAAACGGGACTGAGTCCCGTTTTATTGCGCTTGATTAGGTATCTGGCGACTGTAATTTATCATTAGCCTCAATACGCGTCACCAGCAATTGGTCGACCTTGTAGGCGTCGATATCCACCACTTCAAACTTATAACCGGCGTAATTAACAAAGTCGGTGCGCTTAGGAATTTTGCGCAGCATGTACATCATAAACCCGGCAATGGTTTCGTAGTTTTGACTGTGGGGAAACTCTTCAATACCGAAGGCGCGCATGACGTCGGTAATCGGCGTCACCCCATCCACTAACCAAGAATTACCATCGCGGGCAATAATTTGCTCTTCGCTTTCGTGTAGCGACCAAGCGCCCATCACCGCACGTTGTAAATCGTTGGTGGTCACAATCCCAACCACAAGGGCGTATTCATTCATCACCACGGCGAAATCGGCGCGGCTATTTTTGAAGTATTCCATCGCCTCAGAAAGACTTAAAGTGTCAGGAATAATCAACGAAGTATGAACAAGGCTGGTGTCTTTTAAGGTAATTTTTTCGCCGTTAATCACACGGATCAACAGCTCCTTTGCGTCAACAAAACCTTTGACCATATCCAATTGGCCATCGCAGACCAAAAACTTAGTATGGGGATCTTCAGCAATTTTACGCTTGATATCCTCCTCGCTATCTTGCAGCAAGAAATACACTAAGCTCTCTCGAGCTGTCATGGCAGAAGTGACTGAAACGGTCTGCATTTCAAACACATTTTCCATCATTTGTTGCTCGCCCTTGTCGAGCACCCCCGCTTCAGCACCAGCGTTCATTACCGCATAAATATCATCGGAGGTGATTTCATCATTTCGAGCCGTTGGAATTTGTAGCAGCTTAAAAATCGCGCTGGCCATACCATTAAAAAACCAAACTAATGGTCTTAACACGGTAATACAAAAACTCATCGGGCCAACAACGGCCAAAGCAACCTGCTCTGGCATCGCCATCGCGATACGCTTAGGCATTAAATCCGCGACCAAAATAAAAGCACTGGTAACAAGTACAAATGACATCACAAAGCTCACCTGACTCAGCCAAGGATCGGCCAACCAAGGTGAAAGGAATTGATAAAAATAGGGGCGAAATGCTGATTCACCCACAATACCACCCATGATGGCAACAGCATTCAAGCCTATTTGAACCACAGTAAAAAAGCTGCCGGGATACGACTGTAAATGCAGCACTTTTTCAGCTCTGGCATCGCCCTCATCGGCTAACTGACGTAAACGGATTTTCCGTGATGCGGCCAAAGCAATTTCCGACATGGAAAAGAAACAACTTGCACCAATTAAACACAATATAATCATCACGTTATCTAAGAGACTCATGTAACACCTTTTATTTCACACTTGACTTACTTGCACCAACCCGCGCAGTGATTTTCGCGTGCCAGTTAAATATCACCCAGATACAGGGTTGGAATGTCGCGATAAAGAGCCAGTACAGCAAATAACCCTTTGCTACACTTTAATAATCGCCATTGAGCTTAAAGAGTATGATGCGTTCATTATATCCGCTAATCGCTTTACTATGCGTGATTCTGCTCTCGCCTGTTACCTATGGCGCCGATGAGCTTTCCCCATTTAGGTTACGCTTTTGTGTCGAAGAGACTGAATATCCACCATTTAATTACTTTGTTCGACAAGATGGTATTAAGACTTCCACGCTTAGCGGCTACGACATTGACCTGCTAGAGCGCACCTTTAAGCCCATTGGAATTGATTATGAAGTACTGGCTTTGCCTTGGCTCCGCTGTTTAAAAGACGTCCAAAATGGCAGCATAGATGCTGCGATGAGCGCATCGCTCAACCGACAAAGAGCGACTGATTATATCCCATCTATCGCTTATTATTACCTCACTCCAAGTTATTTTTATTTAAAAGCTGAATTGGACCCGCTGTTTCATATCGATGATATCAATCAATTAGCTCACTTTGGCAAGGTTTGCGGCATTAAAGGATTCAACTACGATAATTTTGGCTGGCGTAAAGAGACTCCTCTTAGCGAAATACATTCCCTAGGACATTTACCGGAAATGCTACTAAAACAAAGATGTAAGTTCTTTCTCGCCCGCAAAGAAATACTGGCGGGCACGCTAGCTTTGGCGCATGCTGCACAACTCCCTCAAGCACTAGCATCAAAGATCTCTCCTAATGCTCAGCAAGAAGCGTTTTACATGCTGATTTCTAAACATTCAGCCCATAAGGAGCTGATTGCTCATGAGTTTAATCGGCAGGTAAAAACGATGCAGGAGAATCATCAACTCGAAACCCTCTATCAATTTCATATTCAAAAACTTACTCACGGGGACGATAAGGGCAGTAATTCGCTTTAGGGCCAATTTGTGGGTGGTTACGACAGGTTTCAGGGCGTTGGTGATAAATAGTACAGCGGCGAGTTTTACCATCTAGATATAGGCAATCATCATTCGCCATACGGGCAAGGGTAAAAATCGCCGTTTTATGGTTATAGTTGTCAATAATACGCGCTTTTTGCAGGCGCTTGGCAATCGCCTTAAGATCGCCTTCAGCTTCAAAGTCATCCACCAAACCCATGCGCACTAAGTCACTTACGGTCACTTCAACGGGCAAAGTACAACAGGTTGCATGGCAGGTATCACACAGGCCTTTGCGATATTTTTGCCAAGTTGATAAATCATCAATATTAAAAATCGATACCGAATTTACCGTATTTTTGCTCCGTTTTGACACACCAAAACCTTCAGATAAACAATAAAGGGCGGCAATTATAACAGGCCCCAAATAGAAATAAATCTGTGGTCACAAACGGAACCAAGGCTTGACTAATACAAGCTCAAGAATGAGCTAGCGCTGTTTGAGGCGACTCCATCACCACTGTATTGCGACCACGCTCTTTAGCGCGATAAAGGCAGATATCGGCACGGCGTAATACATTCGAAATGGTGAGTTCATTTAATGCATCCGGCGGTAAATACACTCCACCAATACTAAGAGTAATCTTACCGGTAGGTGCACCCAAGTGCGGAATATTCAATGCAGCGACTTGATTGCACAGTTGGGTAGCAATGGCTTCCAATTGGATTGGTGTGATTTTCGCTAAAACAACTGCAAACTCTTCGCCACCAATGCGCGCTAGCAGCGCATTGGGTGGTAAAATTTCACAGCCTTTTAAATCCTGAGCCACTCGCCTAAGTACAGCATCGCCTTCAATATGCCCGTAGTTGTCGTTGTAACTCTTAAAATAATCAATATCCAACATCAACACACCGACTGCTGTGTTGCCATGGAGTAATGTGTCGAGTGTTTGTGTAAAGGGGCGTCGATTGCTCAGCCCAGTTAATTCATCGGTTTCAGCCATGACTCTGAGTTGCGTATTCACCGTTACCAGTGCTTGCTGTAAGTTAAGCATCTGTCGCTCTTTTTCTTCACGCAGCAATAACTCGTTCAGCGCTGCGGAAAACTGAGTCAACATCACTTTTTTTTGTTTAGTCCAATTTAGTGGCCGAGAAACCATTGATAGCGATAATAGCCCGACAATTTCATCGGCATTTTTCATGGCAAATGCGGCAATAGAGCAAATACCAATACCTCGAAGTAACCCGTATTCTTCAGGCGATGTTTGCTTCAATGAGTCGACATTCTCGATAACTAATGTCGATTCCTGCTCAAATTTTTGTGCCAGCAAAGTAACAATATCCGCAGAAATGCTAATAATTTCAGATACATTAGGTTCACTAGACCAAACGCAACGGTAGTTTACCTGTCGTTGGTTAAACTCTATTAGGCTTACCCTTTCGACATCAAATAATCGCCCGATTTTACGGCAAACCTCAGTAAGGTTGTTGTCTAAGTTAAGGGTCTCCACTGTTAAAAATTGCAATGATATTTCAGCTAACAGTTGGCTAGCTTGGGACTGCCAATTGAGCGCTTGAGTCCGCTCATCAACTAAACGTGCTAACTGACTTTGCTGTTGCTGCAATGCACGCTTTTGGCGTTTATTAACCGCAAGATCGTTACGAATTCTTTGATACATAGCCTGAAGCGATTGAGCAACATGACCAATTTCATCAGGATTTCTCACCACACTATCGGGTACGGTTAACTTAGGTAATGCATTCAGATTTATCTGGTTAGCAAACCGCTCCAATTCCGATAAACGATTGGTCACCAATAAACGCACCAGCGTAAGGATAAGATAAATCATCAGTAAGGTTTTAAGCCCATTGCCTAAGACAATAATGATCAATTGTTGCCATAATTCGTAATAGAGTTTGTCCGTATCCAGCCCGACAGTCAGCATACCAATCTGTTGTTCCTGATACATAATTGGGTAACGAAACAGAGTTTGTCGGGAATCCTTAGCGTGAATCGCCTTGCCCAACTGCATGGCTACGCCATCGATACTCTCTAAATTGACACTCGACACCATCGGCATCATGCCCAAGCCTGAAAGCAAATCAGATAACAGACCATGGTCCACATCCCAAAGTGACTTAGCAATAGTGGGTAAGATCGATTCGGAATATTCACGAATATCGGCAGTTGTATTATCAATGCTTTCTTGATAATTCCACACTAACTGCACCAGCATGGTCAGGACAGCAAAAAATGAGCTCACCCCAATAATAGTGAGCGTCATTCTATGACTGATGGAATGATTACGATGCTTCATGAATACCTATTAATTACTGTTGTGATAACTTATCCACTATTTGTGTCTTAAAAATCCCAGCCCAATCCCTTGCAACTAACTTCTGATAAAAAGCTGAGTCGGGATTAAGTACCCTAAAGAGTTCTATATCCTCATAGGAGGAATAACGTTGGGTCTCTTGGTATTGTTTGAGCTGAATCAACCCTAAGGCACCCGCTAAAAAATGCCCACCTCCAAGAGCACTCACTTTACGCTCTTGGCAGAGCGACAAAATCTCAGGGGAAGTATTAATCGAACTGACCAGTACATCACGTCCAGGTTCAAGGCCCTTTTCGCGGAGTGCTTTTACCACTCCGATAGCCATTTTATCGTTCGCCGTCCAGATTAAGGTTAAATCCGGATAACGGCTGAGCAAGGTTAATGTTTGATCATAAGCAATATCTTCACGCCATTGACCATATACCGTTTGAGTAACAATAACATTGGGTTGCATAAAGAAATAATCATTAGCGCCTTGAGTTCTTAACACTGATGCGGGCGTAGATTTATCGCCCGAGATTAATAAAACCTTAGCCTTTTTATTTTCTAAACGACTTAGCAAATTTTTAGCGGTATCAGCACCAATAGCATAGTTATCTGGGATAATCGCTGGTAATAAATAAGTTTGCCAATGTGGATCTGCCAATAAGTGTTCTCGCTCGGCGACAGAAATATCATTTAAAATCAATTGAACATATATGGGATATTGATAAAGCATCTGCAACATTTTTATCGCAGACTGCTTCTCATTCACTAAAATAATATGAGTAGGAAGTGATGGCTGAGATTTTAATAACGTTTCTAATTGAGCAATCATTTTAAAGTGATTACGATCTGAATGTATGATTTGCAAATTAATATCAAGCTTTGATGAAGCCACCTGCATTAATTTATCGACATCACCCCAAAAGCTATCCGTAACCGCGCCTGGATTAAAAAAAACCACATCCAATTTAGCCCACGCAGGCAAAGCAAAACACAGTATGCCTATCCATAAACAACGTAAACATAATAGATGCAAAGGCGAGTACTCCTCGACCGTGTTTCCCCGCATGTGATCCATCACAGAGGTCACTTTATTATTATCGATTCACAACCTTGTTACCGCATAATTACCAAAACAACCCAATGGCAACCAACACTTCGATTAAACCACAAAATAACAAAAAGTGTACTTTATAATAAAGAATATTAATTTTTGCTCCTGTTTTAGGCTCGAAATTATAGAATATTCATTTAATATTAATAAGATAACTCGACGTATAAGATAAGAGGCTATTTTTAATCCCAATATTAGGGCGTGTTGACGTTTCGAGATTAGATTTTGTTCGTTCTGGCAAGTTCGTGCTCGCGAAACGAGGAATGATGTGTAGTTATTCTACTCAAATGACGAGCGGCTCTTATGACAGAAAGTAAGAGCAAGAGCTTGCCAGACGAACCCTTCTGGCAGCATTGGCTGGCTTTTCTGCCGCGTTATCGTCCGTTTATGTAGAATAACTACACGGCACGGACTTTGCCTTGCATAAAAGCCAGCCTAATTGCTGCAAAAATAACCCTGAAACGTCAACACGCCCTAATCATTCAGCCTCTTTACATAGCGCACTTAACCGCAGTCGATCCCCCAAGATTGCCTTACGTTTATTCTCTGTTAGTATATGTATAAATTCACAGTGATTGAGTGCTAACGACTTGCAGCAATTGGATCTTGTTCCGATCACCGAACTCAAGGGCGTCGCCAAAAGAGTCGCGGAAAAACTCGCCAAACTCGGCATCACAACAGTACAAGATCTGCTGTTTCACTTGCCCCTGCGCTACGAAGACCGCACTCAAATCTATCCCATCGCCGCACTCATGCCCGGAAATTACGGCACCATTGAGGCCGAAATCCAGTCGACTCAAATCCTTCAAGGCCGTAAACGCATGCTCGTCTGCAATGTGCGTGACGATACTGGCAGCATGAGCCTACGCTTTTTTAACTTTTCAATGGCGCAGCGCAATGCGATGCAAAATGGATTAATGATCCGTGCCTATGGCGAAATTCGTCGCGGAAGTCATCAAGCGGAAATCGTGCACCCCGAATATAAAATCGTCTATCCGGGTGAGGATATTCACCTAAGCGATACACTTACGCCGATTTATCCCACCACCGAGGGCTTAAAACAGGCGAGTTGGATTAAGCTCACCGAACAGGCACTTGAATTATTAGAAGATGGCGGCTTGACCGAGTTATTACCCGCCCATTTGCAGCCAAACAACATGAGCCTAAAACAGGCGCTGCAAACCCTGCATCGCCCCCATGCGGGGATTTCACAATTTGATTTAGAGCTTGGTCAACACCCCGCGCAGCAGCGACTGGTGCAGGAAGAATTACTCGCCCACAACCTGAGTATGCTACGCCTTAGACAACGCAGTAACCTCGACGCCGCCGTGACCATGCATGCCACGGGGCAATTACTAAACCCTTTTCTCGCCTCACTGCCCTTTAAACCCACAGGCGCGCAGCAACGTGTCGTTGCCGAGATAGGTAAAGATTTAGCACAACCGCACCCCATGATGCGCTTAGTACAAGGGGATGTCGGCTCAGGCAAAACCTTAGTCGCCGCCCTCGCCGCCCTTCAAGCGATTGAAAACGGCTATCAAGTGGCCATGATGGCGCCTACCGAATTACTCGCCGAGCAGCATGCAGCTAACTTTGCCGCGTGGTTTGAACCACTAGGATTAAAAGTCGGTTGGCTTGCGGGTAAGCTTAAAGGCAAGGCGCGGGCGCAATCTTTAGCGGATATTGAATCTGGCGCAGCGCAAATGGTGATCGGTACCCACGCCATTTTTCAGCAACAGGTTATCTTCCATAGGCTCGCCTTAATTATCATCGACGAGCAGCACCGATTTGGTGTCCACCAGCGGATGGGACTCAGGGAAAAAGGTATCAATCAAGGGTTTCATCCCCATCAGTTGATTATGACGGCAACCCCGATCCCACGGACGTTAGCCATGACGGCCTACGCCGATCTCGACACCTCGATTATCGATGAGTTACCCCCAGGGCGCACACCCGTCACCACAGTCGCCATACCCGATTCGCGCCGTAATGAAGTACTCGAGCGCGTCCGCAACAGCGTGATCACGGACAAGCGCCAAGCCTATTGGGTCTGTACCTTGATTGAAGAATCCGAAGTCCTCGAGTGCCAAGCCGCCGAAGATACTGCCGAAGAATTACGACTATCGCTGCCGGAGCTGACCATAGGTTTAGTCCACGGCAGGATGAAAGGTGCTGAAAAGCAACAAATTATGGCGGACTTTAAAGCGGGAACCATCAACTTATTGGTGGCAACAACGGTAATTGAGGTCGGCGTCGATGTCCCTAACTCTAGCCTGATGATAATCGAAAACCCCGAACGATTGGGACTTGCACAGTTGCATCAACTGCGAGGACGAGTAGGGCGCGGTGCCGTAGCCAGTCATTGTGTGTTACTCTACAAGGCGCCACTGAGTCAAACCGCAAGTCAGCGGTTGAATGTCCTGCGGCAGAGTAATGATGGTTTTGTTATCGCACAGAAAGACTTAGAGATACGTGGTCCCGGTGAAGTGTTAGGCACTAAACAGACAGGGCTAGCCGAACTTAAGATAGCTGATTTAGTTAGAGATCAAGCGCTTATACCACATATCCAAAAGCTTGCGAATCATGTGATGTCGCAAGCACCCGATGCGGTTGATGCCATTATTCATCGTTGGCTTGGGCATAGGCAACAATATGTTCAAGCGTAAACCTTAAGCTAACCCCTTCAAGGTAAAATAAATTCAACCTGTTCAGCTAACCGCTATGGACAAGCGCGTGTAAACTTGCAAAATGAACTTGCAACCTAAAAGGCGGCACTTGCACTTTAATGTTAGCTGCATGATATTCACCACATTACCTTGACACTGAAGCGAAGGATGTAAAATGCAAGTTAATCAAGATGATAGAATTACACCTCAAGAGACCTCGTCTAGCAGCAATCGCTTTGCATTGATTGCGATTGTGCTCGTCATCCTGCTCTCTGCGGCAGGTTATTACTACTATAGTAAAGATGACTCACCCAAACTCATTCCTAATGCACCGATAGTACTACCAGAGCCACCATCGTCAGAACCGCTTACTCTGGAAACAAACCCGGAGCCTGAAACCACTCCAGTGGAAAACGTAACACCACAAACGACCACGACGGAAACTGACTCAACCACCACCGTTGAGCCTCAAGCGCCCGTAGAAACGGTGCCAAACTTGCCTGAGAGTGATGCTTTTGTGCATCAAAAAGCACTGGCACTTATCAGTAATAATGTCGTAGGTTCATCCTTAGTCACACAAGATTTGATCCGTCAGTTTGTAGTCTTCGTGGATAACTTGGCGCAGGGCGAATTGACCCGCAAAGTCAGCCCAATTAAGGGCCCTGAAAAACTCTTTACCGTGGCGGAAATCACTAACAAAGTGTATTTAAATCCAGAGAGTTACCACAGATATGATGCCTACGCGACCGTCATTGCCAATATGGATGAGCAAAGCTTAATGCACACCTACAAGCAACTCACGCCGCTATTTGATGAAGCCTTCGCTGAACTGGGTTATAGCAACGCCAAATTCAATGACAGAATGCTACAAGCAATTAAGGTGATGCTCGCAGCGCCAATTATTGAAGAGCCCATTGAGCTGAGTTCAATTAGCGTCAACTATCGCTTCGTTGATCCCAATTTGGAAGCCTTACCTAGTGCCCAAAAACTGCTTGTTCGTATGGGACCAGAGAACACTCGTAAAGTGAAAACTGCACTGCGTAAAATGGAAAGCCAACTCGCACAATAGATTGATATTCAATCAATAGTGGCATTATTAATAATAAACAGGCGCCTCAAGCGTCTGTTTACTATTGATATCAGAGCCTGTTCAACTGAGGTTAAGCCACTTAGTCTACACTCCCTGTCTTTATCCCGTTCTGAAAACTATGTTAGCCAACAGTGACAAAGCAAAATCTCATTGCATTTTATTAACCTTGCATATGCAAATGACTTCATTAAAACTAAGGACTTAGTGTAGAATGTGCCGTTCAATAAATGGGGGAATTGTGTTCGTTCATCCAACGAGCAAATAGCGATAAGCCAGTCAATTCATTAATGTTTTCGCTTAGTTAGGGATAACTAAGACAGCTTTAAATAGTGTCGAGGCAAAGTAGTGCAACTCAGATTCAGCATCCTCTCTTGGGGGGCGTGGGCTCCAAACTATCAGCAGCATGATGACTGGCAAACTTGGTGCAAGCACTCGGCTGAAACGACCAAAGAGGCTTCACCCACTGACAGCATATCTCCGGCACTTCCCCAAGTGCCAGCCATGCAGCGTAGACGCTTTAGCCGTTTAACAAAAATGATGCTAGATGTCAGTTTTCAATGTGATACGCCACCAAACTGCCGTTCGATATTTGCTTCCCGCCACGGCGAACTGCATCGCACTATTGGCTTGCTCGAAGATATTATCGCTAAGCAACCGCTTTCTCCCTTAGGTTTTAGTCAATCCGTGCATAACACTGGCAGTGGTATTTTTGGCATTTTACACAATAACACCGCCCCTTCTACCTCAATTGCCGCAGGCACTGAAACCCTTTCCCAAGCCATGGTGGAAGCTTTCGCCCAGCTACATCAATCAGCAGAGCCGTTATTACTGATCTTTGGCGATGATCCTGTGCCGCCGGTATACGATGAGTTTACCCAAGAGTATGAACTCCCCTTAGCCTTAGGTTTTACCCTCGCGCCCGCTTGTCATCGCTCGTCCGTAAAGCTCACGCTAAGCCAACTGACTCAAGCACAGCAACAAGTTACTCCTGCGCTGTCCTACGGCATGTTGATCCATGCTCTAGCGACCTCACAAAACATTGCTGGCTGTTTATCCCATTGGCACTGGAGCGTAGAACATGGCTAATCCCGCTCCACAGGGGGCACAGTTCAATGTCGCTTATACGCTGCCCGAAAAACGCCGCACGGGAATCAACTATATTCCCCGTTGGCTCGGTGGCGTCAGTTGCTATATTGCCTTTGGTTTAGGTGGACTGTTAAGTTCGCTCACCATATTGCCGTTACTGCGTTTTTGGCCCGGCACACCTGAGGCGAGGATTATCCGCGTGCAAAAAGCCGTGCACACTATGTTTAAAGGCTTTGTCGCTATGTTGACGTGGGCTGGGGTGATCAACGTTAGCACCCATAATGCCGAGCAGTTACATAGCGCCAAAGGGGTGATCGTCATCGCCAATCACCCGAGTCTCGTCGATGTGGTGGTGTTGATCAGTCTCATGCCCAATGCGGGTTGTATCGTTAAACAAGGCCTTTGGCGTAATCCGTTTTTACGTGGTGTGGTTTCCTGCGCAGGTTATATCCCGAATCGCGGCGCAGAGTTGATGCTCGAAGATTGCCGCGAAGTGCTCGCCAGAGGCACTAATTTAATTATCTTCCCTGAAGGTACACGCACAGTATTTGGCTCAATAATCAATGAGTTTGCCCGGGGCGCCGCCAATATTGCTATTCGTACCCAAGCCGATATTTTACCTGTGGTTTTGCGCACCAATGTACGAGGTTTGACAAAGGAACAGCCTTGGTATGAGATCCCAAGGCAAACCATGGGGATGGCCGTCGAAATCGGCAATCCAATTCCTCACCAAGCCTATCAAGCCCCTTTGGGTGAGCATGCGAAAATGGCCCGACAATTAACTCGGGACCTTGAACAATATTATCAACAACAACTCGAAAATAATTATGACTTTACACAACGAAATTAAACAGTTAATTATCGACTGCCTCGACCTAGAAGATGTCAGTATTGATGATATTGAAACCGATGCCCCCCTATTTGGTGACGGACTCGGACTCGATTCTATCGACGCCCTCGAGTTAGGTTTAGCCATCAAGAAAAAGTTTGATGTCAAAATCGAAGCCAACTCGGATAGCACTAAGGCGCATTTTTACAGTGTGGCCAGCCTTGCTAAATTTATCGAATCACAGCGCCCATAGGAGAGGAAAATGCAAAACCGTGAACAAATCCTCGCTATGCTGACCACGATTTTAGTGGATGAGTTTGAAATCGATGCCGATGCGATTACCCCCGACGCCAATCTTTACGAAGAGTTAGATCTGGACAGTATTGATGCCGTCGATCTGGTGATTAAGCTGCAACAACTGACAGGCAAAAAAATTCAACCCGATGAATTTAAATCAGTTCGTACCGTCAATGATGTGGTCAACGCCATTGAAGGCCTAGTAAAAGACTAATGCGCGTCCTGCTACAGGTGCTCACCGCACTCGCGCTGATAGCCTACCCAGTTGCCGTGTATTTGGGGCTAAACTATCTACCCGCAGGCACAATCGCCCTAGTGCTTTGCCTGTTGTTAGTAGTGCGTTTAATGCTGCAAAAGCAAAAGGTTAAAACATTAGCCTTGCCTTTGCTTGTGGGGATCGCGCTCACTGCTGGCAGTTTTGTGGCAAAACGCAGCGACTGGCTGTTGTATTACCCCGTGGTGATTAATCTCACCATGTTAGCCCTGTTTAGCTACTCGCTATACCAAGGCCCAAGCATGATAGAGCGGCTCGCGCGGTTAAAAGAACCCGATTTGCCGGATGAAGCCATAGGCTACCTTAAAAAAGTCACCCTACTTTGGTGCGGCTTATTTATCCTTAATGGCTCAATGGCGGCCTATACCGCCGCATTTACCAGCCTAGCAACTTGGACCTTGTACAACGGTTTGATTGCATATGTACTCATGGGACTGCTCCTCGGTGGGGAATGGTTATATCGCAGCTTTTGGTTGAAGAAAACATGACACAGCTACTCAAAAACTGGTTAATCCAGGGGCCATTCGCCCAACAACTGATCAGCTTTAACCACCATGACATAGTCACAGGTACCTTGTTTACCAATCAGGTGGCCCATTTTTATGAGCAGCTGCGCCAAGCGCCTGAGCGAAAATGGCTACTGGCGAGTGATACCAGCGATCTGTTTGCCGTTGGCCTATGTGCCGCACTCTTGGCAGGCAAAGAAATTATTTTGCCGCCCAACACCCAAACCGGCACCTTGAGCGAATTAACACACCAATTTGAAGGCATATTGTCCGACAAGCCATTGTGCGAGAGTCACGCCTTTATCCTATTGAATAAAGAGCTGAGTCTGCCCACAAAATCTTGGCCCAAGAGCGACAGCTTTGGTGAACTGGTGCTGTTTACCTCGGGCAGCAGTGGCGAACCTAAGGCCATTCGCAAGAGCCTAAGGCAGCTCGATGCCGAAGTGACTGTGCTCGAGCATACCTTCGCCGAACATTTGCCCCATTGCAGTGTGGTCTCGACCGTTTCCCATCAGCATATCTATGGCTTGCTGTTTAAAATCCTCTGGCCCTTAGCCGCCAGTCGCCCCTTTTTAAGCGAGCAAATTGAATATCCAGAGACCCTAAGCTACTACACTGCGCTGTTGCCGAATCTGTGTTTAATCAGTAGCCCGGCGCAATTATCCCGTTTGCCTAAGGCGCTGGAGCATGAACGCCAATTACGTTCACCCAGCTTGGTCTTTAGCTCTGGCGGCCCCTTAAGTTTCACCGCCGCCCAGGGTGTCGCCCAATGTTACGGCCATTTACCCATAGAGATTTTTGGTAGCACCGAAACCGGCGGTATTGCCTATCGCCGTCAACATGAGGCCGATGAACCTTGGCAAGTGTTTGAACAAATTACCATAGACCAAGACGCTGACGATGGCGCCCTGCTGCTGAAGTCACCCTATTTGGTCGACGATCAATGGTTACGCTGCGAAGATAAAATCGAACCGACAGCCAATGGCCAATTTAGACTCAAAGGCAGGCTCGATCGCATCGTTAAGATTGAAGAAAAACGCCTGTCGCTGGCGCAAATGGAGACCTTGCTCAGTAGCCACGCCTATGTCGAGCAGGCTGCCTTGGTCGTATTGCCCCAGTTTAAATCCCAGTTAGGAGCCGTCATTACCCTGTCACCATTGGGCCGTAGCGTGCATCAAGAGCAGGGAAAACTCAGTATCAACAATGCCTTAAAAGCGCATCTGCTGACCCAGTTTGAACGAGTAACCCTACCGCGCCGCTGGCGTTACCCCGACACCCTACCGTTAAACACTCAGGGTAAGCGTGTCGCCGCCCAGCTAGTTGAGTTATTTGACCATGATTAAGTCGAGTTTACCGCCGATACTCACATCAGAGTTCGGCCCTGATAGCATCGAATTACGCCTGCTGGTCGCCGCCGATCTCGAATATTTTAACGGCCATTTCCCCGAGCAAGCCGTACTCCCCGGCGTGACCCAACTCGATTGGGCCGTGCGCTTAGGTTGCGAGCATTTTGGTTACAACGCTGCGGTCGCTAATTTAGAAGTACTAAAGTTTCAACAGCTTATTCTGCCAGGGCAGGAAGTGACCTTAATCATCAGTCACAATGCCGCCAAGGAAAAACTCACCTTTGCCTACAGCGATGGCGACCACCGCTATGCCTCAGGCCGTATCAGCTTTGCCAGCAAGCAAGGTGATGGAGCGGCGCAGTGAGCGACGGTATGAACGACATAATGTTAGCCCCGCCAAGTGATTTAATGGGCCCAGTCCCAATCAAGCTGGCACTGGTGATCCCCAATTACAATCACAGCGCCGCGATCGCCCAGACCTTGGCCGAGCTCGCCACTCTTAATCTACCCTGCTATTTGATTGACGATGGCAGTAATGATGAGACCCGCTATCTGCTGCAATCCTTGGCGGAGCAACACGATTGGGTGACCTTGCTGCAACACCCCTACAACCGAGGTAAAGGTGCAGCGGTGATGACGGGGCTTCGCCGCGCCTATCGCGATGGTTTTACCCATGCGCTACAGGTCGATGCCGACGGCCAGCATAATTTAAGCGATATCCCCGCGATGCTCGCCAAGGCGCAGGCCAAGCCGGATGCGCTGATCTCAGGTAAGCCCGAGTACGATGAGTCCGTCCCCAAGGGGCGACTCTACGGCCGTTATCTCACCCACTTTTGGGTATGGGTCGAAACCTTAAGCTTTGATATTCAAGATTCTATGTGCGGATTTAGGGTGTATCCATTAGCTGCCACCGAGCGTCTCTTCAGCCAACAAGCACTAACAGAGCGGATGGATTTCGATATCGAAATCCTAGTAAAACTCTACTGGCAAGGGGTAGAAATTCTGTTTCACCCCACCAAGGTCATTTATCCCGAAAATGGCGTCAGCCACTTTCAAGGTGTGGCCGACAATGTGCGTATCACTAAACTGCACACGCGGCTATTTTTCGGCATGTTAAAACGCCTGCCGCAGTTGCTGCACCGTAAACAAGCGGCGAAATCGACGTCATCTGCTCATACTGCGACCCATTGGTCAGCCATGAAGGAGCGCGGCAGTTATTGGGGCATCAAACTGTTAGTCGAAAGCTACCGTTTTGGTGGCCATTGGCTATGCCGCGCCATTATGTATCCCGTGATTTGCTATTTCTTCCTGACCGGAAAAGTCAGCCGCCAAGCCTCATTGGATTTTCTGCGCCGCGTGCAGCGCCTCGAGCCACGGCATCCTCAGTTAAATCAGCCCGTTGGCTGGCGCGACAGCTTAAGCCACTTTATCGCCTTTGGTAATGCGGCGCTCGATAGAATCGATGCTTGGTGCGATCGCATTCAATTAAGCCAAGTGGATTTTCCCGACCGCCAAGTGCTGGCCGATCAGCTAGAAAGCGGCCAAGGTGCCGTGCTGCTGGTGTCCCACTTAGGCAATCTCGAGCTGTGCCGCGCGATTTCAATCCACCAGCGCAAGGTCAAAGTCAATGTCATGGTGTTAACCAGCCATGCCGAAAACTTTAATAACGTACTCAAACAGTTAAATCCCGATAGCACGCTGAATTTGATCCAAGTGACCGAGCTAAATCCCGCCACATCCATGCTATTACAACAAAAAATTGAAGACGGCGAGTTAGTGGTGATTGCAGGGGATAGAACCTCATCCCACGCCCAAGGGCGAGTCGTGTACGCGCCATTTATGGGTCAAGATGCAGCCTTCCCGCAGGGGCCCTTTATTCTGGCCGGACTCTTAGATTGCCCGGTTTATCTGATGTTCTGCCTGCGTGAGCAAGGGCGTTATCGAGTGCATTTAGAGCGCTTCGCCGAGACACTTAAAGGCCCACGAGCGGGCAGAATGGAACGACTCCAACAGGCCGTTTCTCGCTACAGCGAACGCCTCGAACACTACGCAAGGCGTGAGCCCTTGCAATGGTTTAACTTCTTTGATTTTTGGCGGGATGATAACCAGGTTAACCGCGCGACATCCGCCCACAAAACGACAGCAGCACTCCCAGAGCAGGAGCGCACTACAGACAGGACAGAGCATTTATGAACCACGCAGTTACTCACACGACAACCGTTGAGTCGCCAATCGAATTTGGCCGTCAGTTACTCACATTAGAGCAGGTCGTCGCCGTGGCTAAGGGTGCCAAGGTCAAACTCTGTGATGATGCCGATTATCAAGAATATATCCAAAAAGGCGCCCGCTTTATCGATAGTTTGCTGCACGAAGAAGGTGTGGTCTATGGCGTCACCACCGGCTATGGCGACTCCTGCACTGTCAACGTGAGCCTGGACTTAGTGCACGAACTGCCGCTGCACTTATCCCGTTTTCATGGTTGTGGCCTTGGCGAAGTCTTAAGCGTAATGCAGGCGCGCGCCGTGATGGCTTGCCGTTTAAACTCCCTCGCGATTGGCAAATCAGGTGTCACCTATGAGTTATTAAAGCGCATCGAAACCTTGCTTAATCTCAATATCGTGCCAGTGATCCCAGAGGAAGGTTCAGTCGGTGCCAGTGGCGATTTAACGCCACTGTCGTATTTAGCCGCCGTATTAGTCGGTGAGCGCGAAGTGATTTACCAAGGCGAGCGCAGAGCCACCCAAGAGGTTTACCGCGAGCTGAGCATCACGCCCCATGTGCTGCGCCCCAAAGAAGGCTTAGCCCTGATGAATGGCACGGCAGTGATGACAGCATTAGCCTGTTTGGCCTTTGATCGCGCACAATATTTAGCGCGTTTAGCCAGCCGCATTACCGCCATGGCGTCGTTAACCCTCAAAGGCAACTCGAACCATTTCGACGATATTTTGTTTGCTGCCAAACCCCATCCAGGGCAAAACCAAATCGCCACTTGGATACGGGAAGATTTGAACCACCATGTTCACCCGCGCAATTCAGATCGTCTGCAGGACAGGTATTCCATCCGCTGCGCGCCGCACATTATTGGCGTGCTGCAAGACGCGCTGCCCTTTATGCGCCAATTTATCGAAACCGAAGTTAACAGCGCCAACGACAACCCGATTGTCGATGCTGAAGGCGAGCATATTCTCCATGGCGGCCATTTTTACGGCGGGCATATCGCCTTTGCGATGGATTCCTTAAAAAATACTGTGGCCAATATCGCCGATCTGATCGATCGCCAAATGGCATTAGTGATGGACCCTAAGTTTAACAACGGTTTACCCGCTAACCTTTCGGGTTCGACTGGTGCACGTCGCGCCATCAACCATGGCTTTAAGGCGGTGCAAATCGGCGTTTCTGCTTGGACGGCGGAAGCACTGAAACACACTATGCCCGCGAGCGTTTTCTCACGCTCAACCGAATGCCATAACCAAGATAAAGTCAGCATGGGCACTATCGCCGCCCGTGACTGTATGCGTGTATTACAGCTGACAGAACAAGTCGCCGCCGCAGCCCTGCTCGCCATGACCCAAGGCATTGGTCTGCGTATCAACCAAAACGAGTTAGACGAAGCCTCACTGACGCCATCGCTTGCGACCACGCTCGCCCAAGTGCGCGCTGACTTTGAGCCATTAGTCGAAGACCGACCACTGGAAGCCGTGCTGCGCCAAACCGTTGCGAAAATCCAAGCGGGCGAATGGGAAGTGTGCCGATGAAAGCCTTGCTTAGCATAGAAATGGACATGCAGATCCCCTTCCACGATGTGGATTCGATGGGGATCACTTGGCATGGGAATTACCTGCGTTACTTTGAGGTCGCCCGCTGCAAATTGCTTGACGAATTAGGCTACAACTATCGCCAAATGCAGGCCTCGAACTACGCTTGGCCGATTATTGATGTGCAGATCAAATACGTTAAGCCCAGCACCTTTGAGCAACATATTACCGTGCGTGCCGAGTTAGTTGAGTGGGAAAATCGCCTAAAAATCAATTATCAAATCCGTGATACCACAACGGGCGAGCGAATTACTAAGGGCTATACCATTCAAGCAGCGGTGGATATGACAAGCCAAGAAATGTGCTTTGTAACGCCAGAGATATTTCGCAGCAAAATCGCTCCGCTGCTTGTAAAGGCGGATAGCGAATGAATGCCCTCCTCAAAACCTGGTCGCGAGCTAAGTGGGTGCAATGGTTCTGCCAAGGCGCACTGTTAAGCTGCATGCTGCTTGGCTCTGTGCAGGCGCAAGACCTTGCTGATCCTAACCTTACAGAAGCGAGCCAATATCAACCCCTGTTTAACCAAGGAGCCGATAATGCCGCATTACTCGCCCTCAGCCAAAAGCTTAACCTTGGCGAGACGGTACGCGGCCACTTTGTGCAATCCCGCCAACTTAAAGTGTTAAAAAAGCCCCTCATTAGCCAAGGTCAGTTTGTGTTCGACAAAGACCAAGGGCTGATTTGGCAGCAGCTTACGCCCTTTGAGTCCTTGCTCATTTTAAAGGATAAGCAACTTATTCAGCGGGATAGCCAAGGACGAGTGCAAGTCAGCAGCGCCGATGCTTCGGCAAGTGCAGCAGCCATGGGGGATTTATTACCAAGTCTGGTGAGTGCCATGCTGGGCGGCGATATTTCAGGATTAAGCAGTCATTTTGAGCTGCACTTCTTAGCTCAAAAAACGTTAACAAATGAATTAGCTAAGGAAAACTGGCAGCTCGGATTAACCCCTAAAGATCCGCTGATGAAAAAAGCCATCGCTAACATGGTGCTCGAAGGCAGTGATACTCTTCATGCCTTAGTGTTGCTCAGCGCCGCCCCCAGCGTGAGTCCGCAGGATATCACCCGTATCGATTTTCGCGAGCTGCGCCAAGGTAAACTGAGCGAAGCCGAATTAACCCAGTTCTCAATCGCGCTAACTCAAAAAGTTCCTCCACGGGAGACTGATCCTCAAGAGAGCAAGGCAAAATAATGGCGACCAAGATTGCCACGCGCATAGGTCACAGGCTGATGTACACCTCAAGCAAATTACGCCTTGCGATTTGGCTGTGTCTGATGCTGGCGGCGAGCCTATGGACGCTGCAACTGTGGCAAAATGGGGCTAAGGTTCAAAGCGATATTCTCGCCATATTGCCCCATCTGCAGCAGGATGCGCTCACAGCCCGCGCCCTCGAGCAAGTGGAGTCAACACTCGCCGATCAAGTGTATCTTGCCCTGATTGCCAAGGATGAAACGCAAGCCATTGCGGCGGCAACGCTCCTGATGGAGCAGCTTAAGACTCAAAATACCGCCTTTACCGATATTCGCAGTGCCGACATGCAAATGGGTGAAGCCCTAGGCCAATATTATTTTCCCCATCGATTTAAGCTATTAACCTCAGAGCAAGCCGATGCGTTAACCCATAATGGCCTCGATAGCTTAGTTGCCTCGGCCACACAACAGCTCTACAACGCCTTTAGTTACGCAAATAGCCAACTGCTCACTCAAGATCCTTTGCTGTTATTTCCCGCCAATTTGCTCGCCCTCGCA